>NZ_QKNZ01000062.1:0-44918 GCF_014156605.1 Flavobacterium sp. SOK18b | reverse complement strand
AACATATTATTAATATAAGTTGTATTGTAGATTAATTTAAAAAACTGTAATCTCCTGAATTTAAATATTTTAATTCACTTAATTTCTCTGTATAAAATATCTGTGTCATCATAAAATTTAAAGAATTAAAATGCCTAAATTTAAAATTTTCCATTTCTTTAATACTTTCCTCTACATCAAATAAGATGTTTTTAATAATACCTTCTGTCCAACTCTCTTTTTCACCATCAAGTAACACTGTTAATACTATATTCTGATCTTTTTTATCTTCAAATTGTGGCAAGTATGTAATTATTACTACAGCTTTTTTACTATTTATGGAAGCTTCGTAAACTTCAACAAACCCATTTTCATATTGACCTCTATCTGTAATTTTATTCCAAGTATAATTCATATTTATTTTTTTTAAAAAATTTATTTCTTTTTAAACCAATTTACCATCAAATGCTTTTTTCAATATACTCTGCCTCAATGCCTCGGCTTGTTGCAGACTTTGAGTAATACTTTCCTCCATTTTATCTGCTACACTCAAACGGCTTTCAATTTCTTGAACGATTTGGTGTTGTTCTTCGAAAGGAGCAAGAGGAATATTTACTTTTTCTAGAATATCAACATTTATATTTTTTTGTGCAGTTGCTGGCGCTAATTCTTCTAACTTTTGCTTAAAAGAAATAAAGAAATAATTAAGGTATTTATTAAATAGAATATTTTTTTTTGAAAGTAAACCAACAACACTATCAGGGAAACAAGCATCAAAATTTAATATAGCTGTTTCTCCAATATTGGCGGCAATAGTAATACATAAAGTGCCTTTAGGCCAAAGCTTACTTTGAGCTAACCCTATTTCACTGTAAGTTTGAGAATACTTTTTGATATAGCCACCATTTGCATTTCTAATATCTCCCGTTTGTATAAAAGGATAATTTCCACCATATAATTCCGGAGCGTTTCTAGGTCTATTTTTTGATTTTCCTCTTTTGACTTCACAAACTTCTTTTAAGCTTACATTCTCCCACCCCTTCGGCAACACTCCATCCTTAACTTTCTCATTCGTCAATTTCCCTTCAAAAGCCCATTTTAACACACTTTGTCTGTAAGTTTTAAGTTGTAGTTGCGCGGTTTTTAAATCTTCAATGCCTTTGTCTAACTCGCTAAACAATTCTTCTATTTTAGAGATAATGGCTCGTTGGGTTTCGAGTGGGGGAAGAGGTATTTCATAGTTCAAAATAAATTTTGTAGAAACCCTTGGAAGATTTACCCCTGAGGTGTTATCCGACATTTTATTGACAAAAGTTGTACTAAACATAATAGGATGCAGATATTTTCCTATGCATTCTTCAGATAATTTTAAAACTAAAATATCTGTAGAGCAAACACCTTCTTCTTTTGATAAATATACTTTATTTAAGTTTGGCCTTAATTTACCATAAAGTATATCACCCTTAGAAAATTTATTTTTAATTGTTATAATTTTCTCTAAACCTACTTTTGAAGTTAATTTTCCGGTATGCTTTTCAATATGTTCAAGTCCAATGTAAAAAATGTCTTCTGGCTTAACAGGAGCATGTTTTTGAGTAGATAATGTTACAATATCTCCTAGTTTCACCCATTTCCAATCCTTCGGTAATTTATTTTGTGACATAATTAGTTTAGCAAGATATATTTAAGAATAACTCCCAACAAAATAGTAACTCCATAACTCGCCATCGTGCCCAGTAATACATATTCGCTCCTAACACCTTCATTTTTGGCCGAAAAACGAATGATACTTTTTCCGGTGATTAAAAATCCAATGGCTTCGTATTGTTCCAATAAAACAAAAGTCAAGATGATGATGCGCTCAAAAATCCCTATCCATAAGCCGTTTCTGTCGCTCTTGGGTTCTGTGTTTTGTTCTGGATTAGTGATGTTATCGTCAGGCGTTTGGGTTTGTATTTTTTTGGTCGCCAGTCCTATTAGATAACCTAAAGGTGTCGTTACAAGTAGGTAGCCCATAAGGATGACGCTCCAATTGTATTGTAAAAAAGGAAGTTGCAGGGTTTGCAGTACTTCGGCAAAAAGGTTTTGGTTCATCGTCCAAACAAGCACGATAGTCACAAAGTGAACGCCTTGATCGGCAAGATACAAATAGGTTTCTTTAATTTTTGCGGTCTTTTTTAGACTAATCTTTATGCCATCTGTCACATAATGTAAAAAGGTCAAAAGTAGTGCTAATTTCCAATTTGCCGTGAAGGCTATGGTCAAGATAAAAACAATTCCAATATGCTGCATCATTGCTTTGGAAAGCCATTCTTTATTTTTCACCATTTTTTTAGTTTGGAATATAAAATCGGCCAATAAATGGGCAACAATAAGGCGTACCAATAAATTACCTTCAGTGGCGGTGAACAATTCAATACTATTCATTTGCATATAATTTTTCAAAAAAGTTAGTATATTCGGTTATGACAGACCAGTTTGCCGCATTTGAATGTTGGTTTATAGTAGATTGTGAAAGTCGAAGCTTTTCGGCTATTTCGTTTTCGGTTAAATCTAAAAGTTTATAAAACAACACGATACTTTGCATAGCAGTCATTTTATCTATAAAAACATCCAGCATACGACTTTCAATTTTTAAAAATTCTTTATTCTTATCATTGCTATCAATACTAAAGGTCTGTTTTGTTTTTTTAATAGTTTCTAAACCTCTTCCCGAAAGATGATAGGCTTCTCCATCAGATTCAGCCATTGTTTCTTCTTCAAAATCTTCTTCGCCTATTCCTATCGACATTCTAATGTCATATTTTTGTTTGCTTGTATTGTAATCTATTGACTTTACCCAAAGTTTAATTAGTAATCCAATTATACAGGCTTCCTTAATTTTAGTGATTTTCATTTGAAATTCATCTCCTCTATTTCTTTCAAAATTAAAGTCAAAAGAGCTTTGAATAAATTTGATTCCTTCCGTTATATTTTTGTACAAATTCAATCTTTCTGTTGCTTCTTTTTTAGAAGAAAGAATAACATCTGCTGTAATGATAGCTACTTTAGTTTTCATATCAAAAAGGTTTTAAAGCTCAAATATCGGTAAAAAAGCCGATAAATAAAAAATATCGGTAAAAAAACCAATAAAACCAAATTATTGGTAAAAAAGCCGATAAATGGTTAAGCAGCTAACACTTCATTTAATTCATTAATAATTGCGTCCGTTTCTTCACCAAACAACTGCCACATTTTGCTTAATCCGCCTTCTGCATTAAAAGGGCTTAAATCAAAATCGTCTCTGTCTATACTAAAACTATTGGCTACATAGTCTTTCATCATACGTAACCATTGCATTTGCGCTTCAGTAAACTTTAAGGTTCCCGCTTGTTTCTTGAACACCCAATCCTGAAAATTCTTGTCTACTGTTTTGTCATAGCTAGTTACCATACTGTCTATACCCACCACACGGCGTATCAGGGAAACCAAAGCAATCAATTCACTTTTGGTCGAGCCATTGGTTTTTTCTAGTTGTTCATAAGCACGCCAAACGGCTAATGGTGCCAACAAGGGTTTTTCGGTTTTTAGTTTTTCGCTTAGATCTTTTATCATTTTATAGGTAAAAGTACGGTGGCGGTAGTCTTGGGCATAGAAAATTTGCAAAGCCGTGATTTCATCTTTGTTGCCTTCTATCCAGTTCTTAAAATCGGTTATGGTGGTAGTTGCCGCTTCGTCTTGGTCTTTTACCCAACCTATATTACTAATCGTATCCATATTGACCACATCAATAATCTGGTCGTATTGTTTGCGGATATCCACAATGAAATCACGCAAATCAGGATTATGAAAAACAGCAACCGCATCATCAATCAGCTGCTTTTTGCCTTTGGCTATAGCCGCATCAATTTCTACAGGAGGAAATCCTCGCATAGCGCCTTTGGTTGTTTGTTCTACTTTTTCAATTGTATCTGGATCATAGGCATGAAGCAATTGTTTTACAATATGATTGATTGTAAAACCATTGGCTTGCTCAGCAAACTTGAGTTTGTCTTTTTCGGATAGTTGGCGTTCCAAACGAATCAGTCGATTGGCAAGGGTAGTCAACATATCCTCGGAAGTGTTTCCCATTGCCACATTGGCCAAAACATCCTTCAACGAAACACCGGGCGCTTTTTCTAATGGTCGGCTATCGGTTTTTTGAGAATTTTCGACACCAATGGCATCAATAATCACAAAATGGTCTTTACTAAATTTTGCCGAAGGGGTTCCCTTGGCTTTCAATTCTTCTACAGAACAGGTTCTGGTCCCACGGCCTTTCATTTGTTCGTAATAAGAACGGCTTTTTACATCTCGCATAAACAGCAACACTTCAAGCGGTCTTATATCCGTTCCGGTAGCAATCATATCTACCGTTACCGCAATACGAGGGTAATAATCGTTACGAAATTGCTGCAAGACTGATTTAGGGTCTTCCTCACTTTTATAGGTTATCTTTTTACAGAATTTATTTTCTTCTCCAAATTCCTCCCGAACCATTTCGATAATGTCTTCGGCATGGGAATCGGTTTTGGCAAATACCAATAGTTTAGGCACTTCAAAGACACCATTTTCATCCACACGATCGGGAAACATAGCGGGTAAATTGTCTTTGACTGCTCTTATAATGGTGCGAATGGTACTTGGGTTTACAATGTCATTGTCTAATTGTTTGCCTGAATAAACTTCGTCTTCATCTATGGCTTCCCAGAATTTCTTGCGGGTAAGTCTTTTTCGTTTGTCTACTTTTTCACCCAGTTTGATGACGCTGCCTTCTTTGGTAATTTGAGTTTCAACCGTAAATACATTGTAGGGCACTAAAACACCATCAATCACCGCTTTTTCATAACCATAATCACAAACCAAGTTTTGGTTGAAATAACCAAAGGTTCTGTTGTCTGGCGTTGCCGTTAAACCTATTTGAAATACATCAAAATAGTCCAAGACTTGTTTCCACAAATTATAAATACTACGGTGGCATTCGTCAATCACTACAAAGTCAAAGAACTCAATAGGCACTTTTTCGTTGTAACCAACAGGAACAGCCGTTTTGGTTTCAAAAGTTCTTTCGTTAGGATTTTCTTCTTCGGCACTTTCGTCTAAGTCAGTTTCTTTCAAAATAGAATACATCCTTTGAATGGTACTGATATAAACCTGACTGTCGTTAGGAATAAACGAACTACTCAAACGGGTTACACCATACAATTCTGTAAACAAACGGTTGTCTTCACTGGCAGTATAGGAGCGGAATTCGCCTTCGGCTTGTTCGCCTAAGTTTTTGGTATCCACCAAAAAGAGAATGCGTTTGGCTTTGGCATATTTCAGTAAGCGATACACAAATGATATTGCGGTAAAGGTTTTACCGGAACCCGTTGCCATTTGAATCAAGGCTTTTGGTTTTTGCTCTGTGAAAGATTGCTCTAAATTGGTGATAGCAGTAATTTGACAATCACGCAAACCATCAACAGGCAAAACAGGAAGGTCATGTAAACGCGCTCGAAGTGTTTTGGCTTCTTTCGACCATTGCTGAAATGTTTCTGGACGGTGAAAGGTAAATACATTTCGAGAACGAGGTTTTGGATCTCTATAATCGGTAAAACGAGTCACTTCACCTGTGCTTTCATACACAAAAGGCAAAGGATCGTTGTTTAATAATCGGAGTTTTGCGTTGGCATATTGAGACGATTGTTCTTCAACAGAAGTCAAATGAATGCCTTCTTCTTCTCGTTTGGCTTCAATAATTCCAACTGCATTTTTATCAACAAATAAAACGTAATCAGCTGGGCCAATATCCGTTTGATATTCCCTGATGGCAATTCCCAAACCAGCGGCTAAGTTGATTCTTTTCTTATCCTGAATAATCCACCCGCAAGCGATCAACTGTTTGTCGATATTATCTCTGGCAATTTGTTCGGGGTTTTGGTTGATCATTAAATTGGTTAGAATGTTAATCTGGTTTAAAGATAAAAAAAATGTTGGTTTATGAATTATAAACTGTCTTTAAAAGTACGAATATTCATTAAAGCAATAATACTATACATTGTTAAATACCCTTCATGTGAAACCGTAAACTGATAAATTATCGTAATTACATTGTGCAAAATTTAATTTATTTAGAAGTGTTTTAAGCAAATAAACGATTTTTTGTACATTTTTACCATACCCACTTTTAGTGATATTAAGTCACAGCTTTTAGTCTCAAAAAAACTGAAACTAAATCATAACAAGATGAATATTAGTTATTTGATTAATGAAAATGAGAATTAATCCTAAAACAGATAATTTTTTTATCTGTTTTTTCAAATTAGGAATTCTATATTTGAAGTACAACAGATTTATAATTGCACAAATCACTAGCTGCTCTATTGAAAACTGGAAACCAAAAAGTATCTAATTATTGAACCATCAAAATAATTTGAGGTGTTATTTTTACAAAAAAATGCATTCAAACATTAAATCTGATTATCTTTGTAAGCAGAAAAACAAGTTGAAATTATTACTAATTTTTGTTTTGATACTGAACACGAAATTGAACACGATTTTATAAAAAACATATGGTTTTATGGCTCGCAAGCCCAGTAAATACGTTGGAATTTTACGGTCTGCGCAATTCATAACCCTGAGGTCCCGAGTTCAAATCTCGGTCTCGCTACCAAAGCAAAAACCCTAACATCAACATGTTAGGTTTTTTTGTTGGAACTATATTTCGAAAATACAGACTTTAAAACTCTCAAGTGAGGAAAGGGAGTGAGGAATTTTAGAAAAAAATAACTAAATATTATAATCTAGTAAACAGAAAAGGTGTAAATGAAAGTAGTCTTCCTTTATACCTTTTTAACTTTAGTTAAATTACTTTGTATTATGCATCTATTGAAGAATTTAACAATCAAATTAATTACAAAAATGTACCTTAACTTAAACTGCAGGTTTTTTTGCATATCCTGTTTTTAACAACCAAGTTAACTTCAAAAGGAAAAGCTAATTCTTCTATAGTTTGATTTCCCATAAATTGGTTGCCAGTTTTACCTTGCATTCGGAATTAAATTCTTGTGCAGAATTTTCTAATGAAATTATTTCGGGTGGATTGAGCATTTAGAGTTTAATATTTATCTCAAAAATATCTTGTTTTTTTACCGATAAAAAGAAATTTTTCCATTTTTTGGAAATAATTATCAACGCTGAGTAAGTTAAAAACCTAACAATAAAGCCTTTACAACAAAGGCACGTGAATTGATTTCAAGATTTTTATAAAATTATAAATTATGAAAAAAAATCTATTTATTTTAATAGGCCTAATTTTAGGAGTAACTAATATGTATGCGACTGGCGAACCATCCACGTATTTTCAAATTTATGTATCACCTAATAATGATCCCGTAAAAAGAGATGTCTGTCTTATTGTTACCGCCATTTATGATGATACTCAATTTGAAATTATTGATGATGGTGCTGATGGAGATACTGATGACAGTAAAACAGGTACATTGAAAGCTGGTCAAAGCTACATTCTATATATCAAGGACAATGGTATAAACGACGATGCTCGATATGCCTCGGGTGGTGTCCTTAAATGGGATGGAGACTACTTTATTATAAAGACAAACAAGCTGGTTTATGCTTCGCAAAGTACAAACAGTGACTGGCAACACGATTGGGTTCCTAGCGTTGATAAAAGTTCTATAGGTCAAAAATTCATTGTTTATGCTCCAATGATCAGTTCTTCAAATAGGGATATTAATGTATTTGCGTATCAAGACAACACGGTGGTACAATTTCATAAAATATCGACTCAAGCAAAAATTAATACCGGTTTTACCGATGTAGATTCCGAAAATCCAACTTTAATTTTTGATAAAACATTAAACATTGGTCAAGATTTAATTTACAGTTCTGCACTAGGAAGAAATGTTATGATATCTGGCGAAACTTATGTAATTACTTCCAACAAGCCTATAACGGTTCAGTACGGTGCTTTGTTTGGCAACGAAAGAGATGGTGGTGGTTATGTTCCTACTTCAAATGGAAGTTCGTCGGGTGATTTAATGTATTTTGGTGTTCCTTATCAATCGGGAGGTGAACAGGAAATTAGGATTGTGAGCTGGGATGATACCAATACCGTGAAACTAGACCGATACCTCAACGGAAGTTGGGTTCCAGTAAAGAACTTTACTTTAAACAAATCAAAAGCGGGAGATTGGGTTGGTAAAAATGACGGAAATGTTTCCTATAGTACTGTTTTCAGAATTAGCTGTGGTTCCGGTAAAAAAGTTTCTGTTTTTGAAGGCAATTGGTTTGAAACTGGAGCACCAGGAACTTCAGATATGGCAACTATGGTGTCGTCAGATAACGGAACATCGGCAGGAAAAAACTTTTTAACTTATATTCCACCTCCAGGAAATGAAGCAAATGCCGTGAATCCTTTTACAAAATTAAATTTTGCAGGTCAATTTTCACACCTTTATTTATTTTCTAAAAATGGAGCAACAGTTACAGTAAAAGATGCCAACAGCAGCGGGTTAAAGTTCAACAAAACCTATACAATCCAAGCGGGACGTTATGTGGATTGCACTATAAGTTTGGCAGAATGGAAAGCTATCTATAATGGAACAGGTACAAATGTTGGCCCAGACAAACCTTATTTATCGGTGACTAGTGATGCCGATATTTCAGTGATGAATAGCAATTTTAATGATAATTGGATGTGCTATTCAGGTAGTTCCTTGGGACATTCTTTTACGCAAACTAGCACCATCAATGATGATTCGCTAATTCCTGCAGAAAAAGCAACTGTTATTTCTACAATAAAAACCAGCGACGAAGTAACGGAGCCTTCGATAGAGGTTATCGTCCAAGATGGATTAAAAGTTATTGAATCTAAAATTATTGATTCTGACCAAAAAGCCATAGAAGGCAAAATTCAGGAACTTGCAGACAAAACCACTGTAGTTTTCAACGATTTGGCTACACTGAAACCCAACTCGGAGTATAGAGTAGTGACAACTGTAGTTGCAACGGTTGGTGCCAATGATGGTGAGATTTTAAATCAAACCTTAAATTCAACTATTGAAACGATAATTACAGGGAAAGTTAACGGGGAAATTCAACAATCTACGATAGCAAAATCAGTTTCTGTAAACACGAAAAACACGACTAATTTAATCTTCTCCCATTTTGAAGATGCGGTTTTCAATCAAAACACGACCAATTCCTGGACAATCAGTTGGGTTGACATCAACTCCGACGGCTGGGACGATTTGTTTGTCACCGACATGGGATTAACAGTTCCAAATTCTATTTTCATGAACAACAAAAAAGGCGGTTTTACTGCTGGTCAAGTTTTGCCAGAAGCTGGAATTTCGATGAGCAATACTTGGGCAGATGGTGACAATGATGGTGACCCAGATTTATTGGTATTAAACAATACAAGAACTCCAAACAGTTTTTATAGAAATGATAATGGAACCTTGGTTTTAGACGCTTCAAAATCATTTTCTAAAGAGGTTTCCTATTATCACGGTGGTGCTTTTGCAGATTACGACAACGACAATAAAGTCGATTTATTAATGTGTAATTATTTTCCAACGAGATATAATGAATTGCATAAAAACGGAACCAACGGTTTTACCAAAGAAACGGCAACTGCAATTCCGTTAGAAGCGAATTCTTCATTAGGACCAACATGGGCCGATTATGACAAAGACGGATTCATGGATTTATTTGTGCCAAATGGTATTGGAAAAAACAATTCCCTATTTCATAATGACGGAAACGGAACTTTCTCAAAAGCAGATAACATCGTAAATTCTGAGGGAGGAAAATCTGTTGGAAGTTGCTGGGGTGACATAGATAATGACGGTGATTTAGATTTATTTGTAACCAATTCAAACACTTCTAAAAACTTTTTATACAAAAACGTAGGAAATGGAACTTTTGAAAAAATCACGAATTCTATCGTAAATCAAGGCGGAAGCTCACACGGTTGCAGTTTTGCAGACATTGACAATGATGGTGATTTAGATTTATTTGTAACCAATGACCGAATTAGGAAATTCCTATATTTGAATGATGGACTGGGGAATTTTACCGAAAACAGAGACGAAATGGTGACCTACAATTTTGGATTGTCATTTGGTCATTCTTGGAGTGATTTTGACCACGATGGTGATTTGGATTTGGCAGTAGCCACACATTCGAATCAAAAAAATCATATTTTCATCAATAATGGAAATTCAAAAAAATGGTTGGAAGTAAAGTTAAAGGCTACTGTTAGCAATGGTTCTGCTATTGGAGCAAAAATTACTGTTTGGGCCAATAACAAACTTCAATTTAGAGAAGTAAACAGCCAAAGCGGTTTTGGTGGACAAAGCAGTTATACCCAACATTTTGGAATGGATGCTGCAACAATAATCGATTCTTTGGAAATAAAATGGCCAAGCGGAATTGTTCAAATCATCAAAAATGTAGCCTTGAATCAAATTTTGGAAATTTTAGAACCACAGCAAATCAAAGTAAATGGAGTAGTCTATTTCGATGCGAATAATGACGGAATAAAGCAAACTGATGAAACTGTTATTTCTAGGGCTGCAGTCAAAGTATTGCCAAATGAGATGAAAACATTTACAAATACTGAAGGAAAATTTAGTTTTTATACTTCAGAAAACAACATGCAATTAGCCGTTTTAGCCGAAAACGGATTAACAGCTAGTGTTGCGCCATTGAACTTGGATGTTACAACTTATAAAGTTTCAGATGTTCTTGAAATTGCAGCAATTCCAGTTTGTAATGGGACTGACTTGAAATTAAGCATGGGCGGAACTGCTATTAGAAAAGGATACAACAATGGTCAATTTAGAATTGTAGCCACGAATCAATCCCGAAATGTGGCGGAGAACTTCACGATAAATTTTGTTGTTCCAGCGCAAATAACAATTCTAAATCCTTCAATTCCATTAACACAACAACAGTCTTTCGTTGAAAACGGAAAAACTTACATCAAATACACTTGGTCAATAGCCTCCTTAAATCCATTCGAAAATAAGGTGATTACATTCTCGCACGGCAACGATGCTACGGTACTAATAGGAGATTTATTTACCTTCAAAGGAGAAATACTAGCTAATAATCAAGATTGTACACCATTAGACAATACTCTTGAGCAGACCTATTTAGTGTATGGAGCAATCGATCCAAATGACATTTTGGTTTCGCCAAAAGGGTATGGAGAAGAAGGATACATTTTGCCAACGCAAGCATTGACTTATACCATTCGTTTTGAAAATTTTGGTAACTTTCCCGCCCAAAAAGTAGTTGTTATTGATGATTTGGCACGTGAACTAGACATCAATTCCTTTAAACTAATTTCGTCAAGCCACGAAAATGTAAAAACCGAAATCGAAGGACGTACCATAAAATTTGTTTGGGAGGATATGTTTTTAGTGCCATCAAATGACAATGCAATAGACAGTCAAGGATATGTTAGCTTTTCAGTTTCGCCTATTGCAGGTATTAATGCGGAGACAAAGATTGTCAATAATGCTACAATTCAGTTTGATACGTACTTGCCAATAGCTACAAATTCAGTTTTAAATACAATTCAATCTAAATCAGAGGAAATCGAGATGGTGGAATTGCGAACTTTTCCTAACCCGGTTAATGACGTAGTTTACATCAGTTTAAATCATAAAATGGGAGATGAATTCACAAGAAAATTAATTACTAAAGCTGAAATAATATCTTTGCAGGGAATAATCGTTTTAGAAAAACAATTCGATAAACAAGAAGAAATTCGAATAGATTTACCTACTGCTTTACGAGGCATTTATCTAATTAAAATCACAGATAGTGATGATAAAATTTACATCAAAAAAATTATAATAAAAGCCAGGCTCTAAGGCTTGAACTTCTCCATTAAAAAGGGCGCTATTTTAAAAATAGCGCCCTTTTTTGAATTTAAATTAAAACTTTACAATTAGAAATTAAAAAACTTAATATAAGCTTTATTTTTGTTGTACATTGGTAGTCATTAGTGTAAACTTCTCAAACACAAACAACTTATGACCTCCTTAAAAATTTTCTTGATTGAAGACGATCCTTTTTTTGGAGAAGCTTTAAAATACCATTTGAAGCTAAATCCTGATTTTGATATACATCTTTTTAAAACTGGAAAAGAATGTTTGAGTAATTTGTATTTAAAACCGGATATTATCTGTTTGGATTTCGGTTTACCAGACATTACAGGGGATAAACTGCTAAAAAAGATTCAGGAAACAAATAACAAAATCCCAATTATTATCATAAGTGGTCAAGAGGAGATTGAAGTTGCTGTCGACTTTTTGAAATCAGGTGCCAAAGATTATATTATCAAAAATGAACACACCAAAGACATTCTTTGGAATTCTATTCTTAAAATTAGAGAAAATCTTGAATTAGTTCACGAGGTAGCCGATTTAAAAGAACAACTGGAACAAAAATTTAGTTTCGAAAAAACAATCATCGGGCAAAGTGAAGCTATAAAAAATGTATTCAACAAAATAAACAAATCCATTAATACCAACATCAATGTTTCGATAACCGGAGAAACAGGAACGGGTAAAGAAGTAGTTGCCAAAGCCATTCATTATAATTCCGAAAGAAAGAATAAACCTTTCATAGCCATAAATATGGCTGCTATCCCCAAAGATTTAATGGAAAGTGATTTTTTTGGTCACGAAGCCGGGGCATTTACGGGAGCCAATACCCGAAATATTGGAAAATTTGAACAAGCCAATAGTGGAACCATCTTTCTGGATGAAATTGCCGAATTAGATTTGAATCTTCAAAGTAAATTGTTGCGGGTTTTACAAGAAAGAGAAGTAGTTCGTTTAGGCGGAACAACTAAAATTAAATTCGATGCTCGATTGATAATTGCTACCCACAAAGATTTAGCCCAAGAAGTAAAAAATGGAACTTTTAGAGAAGATTTATATTATAGAATTATAGGGCTACCTATTGAATTACCTCCCTTGAGAGAACGTGGTAATGACACCTTGTTGTTGACTAAACATTTTATGGATTTGTTCATAAAAGACAATAAAATGAAACCAATTGCTTTATCAAAAGAAGCAAAAGACAAGTTGTTAAAATATCCTTTTCCTGGAAATATTCGAGAATTAAAATCGGTTATGGATTTAGCTTGTGTAATGTGCGAAAACAACGAGATTTTGCCAGATGACCTTACTTTTAACAGTATCAATAACACCGATTTTTTCCTGTCTGAAGAAAAAACTTTAAAAGAATATACCGCTGAAATCATCTTGCATTATCTAAAAAAGAATCGAAATGACGTTTTAAAAACGGCAAAAAAACTAGACATTGGCAAGTCAACCATCTACAATTTAATTCAATCCTCCGAGATTAGTAAAAAACTTCCATGAAAACAATATCTACCTTATATAAAGACCAATCGTTTTGCAAGGAAAAGAATGAAGAAAATTTGAATTTCGAAGAAGCCCAATTAGTAATTGGATTTGGTTCAAGCTCTTTAGTGTCTCACGAAAAATCATTTTCCGACATAAAAAAAAGATTTCCAAATGCCAATATTGCACTTTGTTCCTCGGCTGGTGAGATTTATGAAAACGAAGTTGTAGACGACACCATTTCACTTGTGGCAATCCAGTTTGAATCAACTACCATGAAAACTTCTGAAATAAGTATTGAGGATTTTGACTCTAGTTATGAAGCGGGAAAAACCTTGGTACAACATCTGCTCCAAGAAAATTTAAAATTAATTTTTGTACTCTCGGACGGCGGAAAAGTAAATGGTAGCGAACTTGTAAAAGGAATGAATTTTTCAAAAAGGAAGGATGTGCTCATCACGGGCGGCTTGGCCGGTGACGGTAAGAATTTCGAAAAAACTTTTGTAGGTTTAAATAAAGTTCCAGAATCGGGAAAAATAATTGCCATTGGTTTTTATGGTGATAAATTAGTCTTATCGCATGGATCGGTTGGCGGCTGGGAATCCTTTGGAATGGAGCGTACAGTTACAAAAGCAGAAGGAAATATATTGTTTGAGATAGATAATAAAAACGTACTTACTTTATACAAAACGTATTTGGGGAAATATGCCAATGAACTGCCGGGTTCAGCACTGCTTTTTCCTTTGTCAATAACACTGGATGACAACAAAGAACCTATCGTCAGGACGATTCTTTCCATTGACAATGAAAAGCAATCCATAACCTTTGCAGGAGATATTCCAACAGGAAGTAAAATCCGATTTATGAAGGCTAATTTTGACCGATTGATTGATGCCGCAAGCGATGCTGCAAATTCCTGTTTAGAAATGGAGAAAAACAAACCAAAACTAGCCTTTTTGATTAGCTGTGTGGGTAGAAAACTAATTATGCCCAACAGAATTGATGAAGAAGTTGAAGCTATTTCAGAGGTATTCGGCAATGGCACAATGCTCTCCGGTTTTTATTCGTATGGCGAAATTTCTCCGCTTAATCCAATGGGCAATTGCGAGCTCCAAAACCAAACAATGACCATAACCGGTATAAATGAAATTGTATAACTATGGATTATCATAAACTTTTACAAAAACAAGTAAAAAAACATTTAACAACCGACCAAATTGAAAACCCTTCATTTAAGGCTTTTTTTCAATCATTAAACACTTCTTATTTGGCTTTTGAAAGAGATAAGGGAATAATGGAACACACTTTTAAAGAAAGCGAAAAAGAGTATAACGAAATAAATGACCAATTAAAAAAAGAAATTGAACTTAAACAATTAGCTTTTAATAATTTATACAAAAGCATAAATGAGGACGATTTAAATATTGATATAAGTTACGAACATAACGATGATTTGCTATTTGTTTCTGAGTATTTACGAGCTCAAATTAGCCAAAGAAAAGAAATCGAGGATCAACTTTATCAAAATAATGAATTACTAAAAACACTGCTTTCCAATTTACAATCGGGAATAATGGTCGAGGACGTAAATCGAAAAATAATCTTTATTAATCAACTATTTTGTGATTTGCGTAATATAGAACGCTCTCCTGATGAACTGATGGGAACCGATTGTATCCATTTATTGAATGAAACTAAATCGTTTTTCAAAAACTCAGAACATTTTGTTAAAGTAAAAAATAAAACATTACAAAACCAAAAAATTGTTCTGGGGGAACTCCTAGAAACAGTAGATAATAGATTGATTGAAAGAGATTTTATACCTATTCTCATTAACAATCAAAATAAAGGAAATCTATGGAAATATACCGATGTAACCTCGAAAATACAAACACAAAAATTATTGCAACAAAGCGAGGAACACAATCGTTTAATAATGAACGCTTCCTTAAACGCCATTGTAACAATAGATATTAATGGACTAGTTACGTTTTGGAACGATCAGGCGGAAATTATTTTTGGATGGAAAAAAGAAGAGGTTTTAGGAAAAGAATTGTCTGAAATAATAATTCCCCATCGGTATGTCGAAGCTCATCATAGAGGAATGAAACATTATCTCAGAACAGGTGAAGGACCGGTGCTTAACAAACCTTTAGACATGATGGCTCTCAATAGAAAAGGTGTTGAATTTCCAGTAGAAATGTCAATAATTCCTGTCAATGAAAATGATCAAGTTTTTTTCTGTGCCTTTATCCAAGATGTTTCAGAAAAAAAAGAAGCAGAAAACAGTCGCAAAATTCAAGAAGAAAAATACCAAAATGTAATTGCCAATATGAATCTTGGATTGCTTGAAATCGATAATGAAGAAATTATTCAATATGTAAATCAGAGTTTTGCTTCTATGTCTGGTTATGAAAGAAGCGAACTCATAGGTAAAAACCCATCTGAACTCTTTGTTTTTGGTGAAAATTTTGAAACTATTCAATCTAAAAACGACTTAAGAAAACAAGGTGTCTCAGATATTTATCAACTCCCAATAAAAAACAAAAGAGGAGAACTAAAATGGTGGACTATAAGTGGCGCTCCCAATTATGATAACAAAGGAAATGTAATAGGTTCAATTGGAATCCATTTAGACATTACAGGACAAAAACAATTAGAAATTGATCTTGAAAAAGAAAAAACAAATGCATTAGAATCATCAAAAGCCAAAGAAATATTCTTAGCCAATATGAGTCACGAAATTAGAACACCTCTCAATGCAATTATTGGTTTTTTAAGAGAATTAGAGAAACAAGAACTCACCGAAATTCAAAAAAAACACATCGTTAATAGCTCCATTGCTTCGAAACATTTGTTAGCCATTATCAACAATATTTTAGATATTTCAAAAATTGAAGCCGGTGAAATGTCACTTGAAAATGAAGATTTTGCATTAGAAAAATCAATTATAAATGTGACAAAGGTACTTCAACCAATGTTAGAACAAAAGGGACTGAATTTTAACATTACAATCTCAAAAGAAGTTGCAAAAGTATTAAAAGGGGATAAGCTAAGACTACAGCAAATTTTATTCAACCTAGTTGGAAATGCTATAAAATTTACAGACCACGGTAGCATTTCTATAAATTGTGAAGTTGTAAATGACACGCCAGTTTCTCAGGAATTGAAAATTTCAATATCCGATACAGGAATAGGAATGGAAAATAGTTTTATTGAGAGTGTATTTAATAAATTTTCGCAAGAAGATAAAGAAATAACCCGAAAATATGGAGGAACAGGCTTAGGATTGTCTATCACCAAAGAATTAGTAAAATTAATGAACGGTCGAATAGAAATTGAAAGCGAAAAAAATTTTGGAACAACAATTTCTATTTACCTCAGTTATCCTAAGGGAAGCAAAGAGTTTATTGAAGAACTTGATATTAACAAACCCATCACCCGACTAGACAACATCTCAATTCTTCTGGTAGAAGACAACTATTTAAACCGAATGGTGGCTCAAAATTCTCTACAGTATTATAATTGCGAAGTTGCCGAAGCTGAAAATGGTCTGCAAGCTATTGAAATACTAAAAAATCAAAAATTTGACCTTATTCTTATGGACATTCAAATGCCAGAAATGGGAGGTATCGAAGCAACCGAAATTATTAGAAAAGAACTCAATCTTACAACACCCATAATTGCACTTACTGCCAATGCCTTTAAAACAGAAATTGATAAATGTAAAAAAGCAGGTATGGATGACTATGTTACCAAACCTTTTGATGAAGATATTTTAATAGAAACCATTGCAAAGCATACCGTAAACAAAAAGATATCCCCTCCAAAACTTAAATTTTCAAAAAAATCTTCAATAGAAAAACTCTATAATTTGACTTCTTTACAAAATTTAAGCAGAGGGGACAATGAATTTATAGTTAAAATGATTTCAATTTTTATCGAGCAAACAACAGATGTTATCAAAGAAATAAGAGAAGCCATTCTTTTAGATGATTTTTTAGAAGTAAACCGTTTGATTCATAAAATTAAACCAAGCGTAGAAAGTCTAGGAATTACATCGATAATTTCAGAAATAAAACTTCTTGAAAAAGCAGATGATAAAGAACAAATTAGGATACTTTTTGCAAAAGTAAAAGAAGTTTTAGAACAAACTGTGTTGCAACTTTTAGATTATATCAAAAAGGATTAATTCAGATTTATCAAATTGTGTTTTGGAAATCTTTTCCAAATTTTGGAAAAAACAAATAACAAAATAAAACTTAAATTACTGTAAATCAATAATTTATTTTTTTGGCTTGACTTTAGAATATCCATTTGAAAAAAATATAAAATAGTATGGAAAATCAAAATCAATTCAAATTTTTTATCGTTGACGACGATAATTATTGTGCTACAATGCACGAACAGTTCTTAACAAATATGGGATATAATGACATTAGCTATTTTAGTAATGGAGCAGATTGTTTGAGCAATCTAAATCAAAATCCAGATATCATTTTTTTAGACCACAACATGGATGATATTTCAGGATTTGAAGTATTAAAAAAAATAAAACGCTTTAATCCAAACATCTATGTAGTTATGGTTTCTGGCCAAGAAACAATAAAAACTGCTGTTGATGCCCTGAAATATGGTGCCTTTGATTATGTTATCAAAGACAATAGCGTAGAAGAAAAGATGAATCTTATCATAAATAAAATTATTATGGTAAAAGAAGAGCTTAAAAAATCAAATCCAAACTTTTTACAACGATTACTGTTCTTATTTTAATTTTTTTTAAAAGTCCCTAAACAACAAAATGAAAACAATTTTAAAATTCCTGCTCATCATTATTCTTTTTGCTTCTTGTAAAAGTCAAAACATATACGAAAGTAAAGTTGAAACCCATGATAATTCAACTTTTAAGTATGATGCCAATTATCAATATAGAATAAGAAAAGATGATAAAATATCTATTTCAGTTTGGGGCGAAGACAATTTGAGTGTAGGCTCGACATATGGTATTTATAATTCTAATGAAGTCTATGGAAAATGGCTGATGGTAGATGCCTACGGGAATATTGAAGTTCCTAAAATAGGAACAAAAAACGTTTTGAATAAAACAGTTCCAGAACTAAAAGAAGAACTTAAAACTGATCTAAAAAAATGGTTGGTTAACCCTGTTCTTGATATCAAAGTGCTCAATAAGGAAATTACCATTCTTGGTGAAGTAAAATCTCCAAATTCAATTAAAATTGATACTGACAATGTAACGCTTCTACAAGTAATTAGCAAAGCTGGAGGTTTTGATTCGTATGCCAATATAAAATCTGTAAAAGTCTTAAGACAAGAAGGTGAAAATGTTCACGTTACTAATCTAGATTTGACCACTGATGCTACTATTTTGACCACTAATATTATGCTTCATCCCGGTGATGTAGTCATTGTTCCGTCAAAAAAGAATAAAGAATTCGATAAAAGAATATCTGTAATAATCCCTTTTACCACAGCAATAAGTGCCGCTGCAATTATCATTGGATTATTCTAAATAAGTACCATTATGAATGAAAACCTTAGATTACTCAAACCCTTTTTTAGAGGATTTCCCATTATCATTTTGGTTATGTTTTTGGCCGTTTTGTCAGCCAAAAAATACTTGAATTATGTAACTCCTATGTATGAAAGTACCGCAAAACTAAAATTAGCAGATACAGAAGAAGGTGTTCCGAGTGCCAATTTATTCAAAGATTTAGATGTTTTTGCTACGGCAAATAAAATAGCCACCGAAATTGAGGTTTTAAAATCTTCTAAATTGATGGGGAAAACCATTGCCGAGTTGCCATTCAATAAAGAAATATATAGAAAAGGCGATATGCTAACGGTAGAATTATTTGGAAATTCGCCCATTACAATCGAAGGTACTTTCCAATCCGAAAAGGCTTTAGACAAACGTTATGGTTTGGATGTAATTTCGAAAAAGGAGTACCAATTTTTTTATCCAGATTCAAAAACTGGCATTTCAGGAAAATTTGGAAAACCTCTAAAAATAAAAGAAGGAACGCTATTAATTGGTTTAAACGAACCTTATCTTGAATCCAAAAATGATGCTAAAATCATTGATAAATATGAGTTTGAATTTCTAAGCAATCAAAAAATACTAGCTAAAATTGATAAAGATCTTGACATTGTTTCAGTTGATAAAGATGTTCCAGTCATTCGAATCAATTTGAAAAGTAATGTTCCAGAAAAAGCGGCTCTTTTTGTCAATAAACTGGCCGAGATGTACATAAAAGATTATATCGAAAGCAAATTTAAAGCGGCAAATACAACTGTTGATTTTCTAAAAGAGGAAATAAACAATTCCAATAAAAAACTTTCGGCCTCAGAAAATAATATTCAAGATTTCAGGGATACGAAAAAAATTGTCAACATTAGACAAGAAACCGAAACTGATTTGCGAAAAATTTCACAGTTGAAAATTGAGCAAACCAATATAAAAATGAATCTTGACGCTATAAAAGAGTTGAATAGATACATCGCTTCTGGGAAGAAAAACTATCTTGATTTGGCTCCTAATTTCGAGGCATTTACGGATTTGCTTTCGACTGAAATGGTCAAAAACATGAAGAAATTACAAGCTGATAAAAAGGATTTATTACTAACCTACACTCCTGAAGAAGAAAAAGTAAAAATTATAGATGCTAAGTTGAAAGACTTGATTGACTACCAAATAGAAAGTATCAAAAACACTGAAAAGAGTTTACAAACAAAGTACAATGGACTTTCTAATGACATTACTGAGTTCGAAAAAGTATTTATTGGTTTGCCCGAAAAAGAAAAAGAACTGACAATTTTGAATAGAGAATTCAATCTTTATGAAACGAATTATAACTTTTTGAATAGTAAAAGAATCGATGCAGAGATAGCTAGATCCGCAAAAATTGCTTTTCACAAAATAATTACGCCCGCAGAAATTTCAAAAACACCAGTATCTCCAATTCGTTCGATTATAATTGTTGTGGCAGCAATTTTAGGAATGTTCGGCTCTATAATTTTAATTTATTTGGTTCACTTTGCTAAAGCAAAAGTAAATGATGAATTTACCATCGAAAAAAATAGTACGATTCCTATTGCATTAACAACACCGTTTATCAAACTAAAAGAAAAAACAAAAGACAATTTTTTAAAAGAAGCCATTCAAATGGAGCTGAAAGGAATGATACAAGAAAAAGCCATTCTTGTCATTAGTTCTTATGATAAAGCGGCAGACCATTTATTTCATTCCAAAAATTTAGCGAATGCCTTCAAGAATCAAGGACGAAAAGTATTAGTGATTGATGCCACAACACAACTAGAAGGCGATTTCGATACTCAAGATTATCTTAACTTTGCGCATCCAAAATACTTGAGTCATACTAAATCTGTTTTTCAAAATGAAATTCAGGAAAAAATGAAAAACTACGATTTGTGTGTCATTCACAATCAATCCATAAAAGAGGATAAATTGGCTTTACTTTTTATGAGTTTGGCAACACAAAATTTAATTGTTTTAGACAGTAGAAAAACGGCTGAAAAAACAATTATCAACATGGAATTGATCAAAGACGAATTCCAATTACCTAATGTTTGGTTCGTATTAAACAAAGCAGGTTACAACCCAAGCGTATTTGCTGAAATTAAAAACCTTTGGAACAAATACATCAATAAAACAAATTCTTAGAAATGAAGGCCATAAAAAAAATAGTGTCTTCACCTTCAGTTCTGGTTCTTTTTGACCAAGCTGTCTTTAGTGGAACAAACTTTTTACTGACACTGTTTTTAGCTCAAAAATTGGACATTAAAGACTTTGGATTGTTTTCAAGTAGTATTCTTTTTACGTATTTAGGAATGAGTATTACAAACGCATTAATAATCCAGCCTTTTCAAGTTTCTATTGGAAAAGTTTCACAAAAGAAAGAATATTACGTTTTTTTATTTTTGGGACAAATTGCTTTGCTGTTTATTTTGATTCTATTAGTCAAATTGATGGTGTTATTTATACCAATACCGATAGATTATAATGAACTGATCAACAAATTTTTGTGTTTTATAGTTGGCTATCTTGTGCAAGATTTTTTTAGAAAATTACTATTGGGAATTGGTCAAATACTTCATGTAATCCTTATTGATATTTTGTTTTTGGTATTAATTATAGTCTTCTTTTATTTTCTAGCTGACAAAATCTCACTGACTAATACTCTTTGGATTATAGGGATTTCAAATCTCGTTTCATCATTTGTGGGTTTGTTTTTTATTGTCAAAAATTACCAAAAACCAGTTTCTTGGAAAGGGTTTGCGCAAAATCATATTCTCCAAGGAAAATGGTTACTTAGCACAGCTGTTTTACAATGGTCATCTAGCAATTTTTTTGTTTTGGTTTCGGGAATATACTTGGGAATTGAAGCATTAGGAGCACTGCGATTGGTTCAATCTTTTTTCGGTGTAATCAATATTGCATTGGCAACAGTTGAGAATTATTTTTTACCAAAAGTAGCCTTGTTGTATAATGAAAATGTCGCTCAAGCAAAAAAATACCTTCTGGAAATTACATTATTTGGAGCAGTATTTTTCGGGGTTTTGCTTTCGATATTATTCCTTTTTTCAACAGAAATCATTGTGCTGGCAGGTGGAGAAAAATATCAAAATTATGATTATGTAGTGAAAATAATTTCAGTATTATATTTCTTTATATTTCTAAGTTACCCAATTAGGATTGCAGTGAGAGTGCTAGTTCTAAATAAAATATTCTTTATTGGTTACCTGCTTTCATTTGTATTTTCGATCCTTTCTTTTCATTTCTTATTGAAATATTCGGGGCTTTATGGAGCTGTTTCTGGACTTATCATGAATCAAATAATTATGATCTTATATTGGCAAAGTCAACTGAAAAAAAATCAATTTCAATTATGGAAATAATTCATATTGTTCTCGGAAAAGCCAATCCTGAAAGAATGAATGGCGTGAATAAAGTAGTCTATCAATTGGCCACAAAACAAGTCGATTTCGCACTAAAAGTGTCTGTTTGGGGTATTACAAAAGATAAAGAAAACAATTATGGTAAACGTAATTTTGAAACACAATTGTTTTTAAAGCAGCGCAATCCTTTTGGTATTTCAGAAGAATTAAAAATGGCTATAATCAGAAAGAAAGATAAAGCTGTTTTTCATCTTCACGGAGGTTGGATTCCTGTTTTTTATTCGATAGCAAAGTTGATGCATAGATACCAAATTCATTACGTTTTAACGCCTCACGGTGCCTACAATACCATTGCAATGAGACGAAGTTCTTGGAGCAAGAAATTCTATTTTTTGCTATTTGAAAAAAAAATACTCAATAGTACTTCTAAAATTCATTGCATCGGCAAAAGTGAGGTGAATGGACTAAAGAAAATTTTTGAAAACAAAAAATCAGTTTTATTGCCTTACGGATACGAAAATGATAAAGTAACTATTATTGAGAAAACCGCTAATCCAACTATCGTTTTCGGATTTATTGGACGATTGGATATTTACACAAAGGGACTAGACACTTTACTAAAAGCTTTTGCCAAATTCACAAAAAATCAACCCGAAGCACAGCTTTGGATTGTGGGTGACAGCAAAGAAAAAATCATTTTGGAACAACAAATTAAAGCCAAATCTTTAGAGAAAAACATTATACTTTTTGGAAGTAAATTTGGCGTGGAAAAAGAAGCATTATTGCAAAAAATGGATGTTTTCGTTCATCCTTCACGAAATGAAGGATTACCATTGTCTGTTATAGAAGCGGCTAGTTTTGGCAAGCCTTGTATTGTAACCGATGCGACTAATATAGGTTCTCAAATAATGAATAGCAATGCTGGAATTACGATTTATTCCCAAAGCAGTACCCAACTTTACGAAGCAATGCAAAAATTGTTTTCAGTTTGGGAAAATCCTATTGAATTTAAAGAATTACAAGAAAATGCCATCAAAATGGTAAGTGAAAATTACAACTGGAAAAAATTAATTGCACAGTTTAACACCGATTTATATACTATATAATGAATCTAATAACCCCTAATCATGATGCGTTTTTAAAAAAAATAGACAATTATATGTTTATTATTTTACTGTTGATGGTGGCTTGTTTTTTTACTTGGAGTGAAAATATCAACATCACAAGAGCGATTAAAGTGGTGGGTAGAATGGGTTTAATGCTGTCTTCTATTGGGATTTATTACAAAATAATTCGGTATGGTGCAGCTAATACTATGGGTTACAAAAACATATTTTCACCTTTATTTTATTTAGTTTATATGGGTTTAGGGTTTATTTCTTTTACTTGGAGCACTAATCCTGGATTTAGTAGTTTACAGTGGTTTATGACTTTTCAAAGTTTAGTTTTTGCCTATTTTTTCATCAAAAGCATCAAGCTTTTAGATAGTTTTTTTGAAGGACACAACATTCGATTGTATCATTTATTAGGAAATTCGGTTTTTGTATTACAACTAATATTTGTGCTTGGCATGTGGATTGATCCCGACACTTTTTTTCGATTGACAAATGGCGGAGAAGAAGCGCGTTTGGGTGGAGTGATGATGAACCCCAATGAACTCGGAATGCTAGCTGGTGTTGGTGTAGCTTGTTTGATTTTTGATTTATACAGAAAGCAAAACAAAGCTTGGACGGTTATCAAAATCCTTGTTATTTTTTATGCCTTATTTATGACCGGATCACGATCCTCCTTAATTGGAGTCTTATTAATTATCTTTTTTCATATTAACCAAACCAAAAAGCAAGGATTAAAATTAGCAATTATGGGTTGCGTTTTATTGGTAATTCCCTTTGCAATTAACCAAATCATACTCAAAGGCGGCGATAAAGAACGAATGGAAGAAATTTTGACCTTGACCGGAAGATTGCCTTTTTGGCAAGCACTTATTACTGAAGGATTACCACGGGAACCGCTACTGGGTTTTGGATATATGAGAATTGATTACAAAGAATTTTTTCAAAGTGTGCATACGTATCCTGGCAAAATGACGCACAATACTTTTATGCAGGTCTTGATGAATTTGGGTTTTATAGGATTGTGCGTGGCCATTTTTCAGATGTTTTTTACTTTCCACGCCTTTTTCTCGGAGAGCAAGGAAACAAGGCTAATGTTGATTGGAATAGTCATTCCGGTTTTTATTAATTCATTTACCGAATTTGGTATTTTTGGCGAAAGTAACTATGGAATTTTGTTCTATCAAATGATTATTTTCTCCGTTTCATTTAAGAATACGACACATTTAACGTCTGTCCAAAAACTACATTTAAAGAAAAGAAGACCAGAACTCTCGGTTTAAAATCGTTCCAAAATTCAGCAATATTCCATAATATGGAATAAAATATAATTCAGATATACCGTAACAAACTGATAATCAGTTAAAAGTTAATTTGGCACGATTGTGTAAATAGGAAAAGAAAAATAAAACCTTTTCCTATGGAAAATATTTTCGCCAAAATAGGCTTTTCACTATTCTCAATAAAAAATAATTCGACCGATATTGTTTTTGATATGCTTTTTATTAAAAATCCCGATGGTTCGCCACGATGGATTTGGAATGCCAATTGTGACACTCCCCTATTTCTAAAATTTTATAACATTGGAAGTTTTAAAGCTTGGATATTTGCCACGGCCATCAAAACAGTTTTTATTTTTAGATTACAAAAAATCGTTTTCAGCAAAAAAACAGTATTCGCCACAAAAAATGACAATACAGTTCTAGATTACAAAAAGGATTGGGCATTATTTACGGGAACTATTGGTCCAAATAATAAAGCGATTTTATATGCCAATAACTCTTTTTACAAAATAGCGACAACTCCAAATGCCCAAGAATTAATAAACCGAGAACATTCTATCTTAGAAAAAATAAATAGTAATCAAAATTTGTTCATTACACCAAAATCGAAACAAATTTCGAATGAAATTATTCAATTATCGGATGTTTCAGAAAACGGAACAAGATCAAAATCAATAACTACGAGTCATTTAAACGCATTGCTGGAAATGAGGAACCTTGAACCACAAACCATTAAAGTTAGCGAATGGAACTTACTAAATTCCTTTAAACAGGATTTAAATAGCATTGATGACAGCAGAATTCCAAGCAATATGCTTCGAAAAATCAAAACCCTGATTGGAAACATTTCGGCGAATGAGAAGGTCAATCTTTCACTTTCCCAAGGCGATTTCACGCAGTGGAATATGTACGAAAGAAACGGAAAAATTGCTTTGTACGACTGGGAATTGGCGAGTTTCGATAAACCAATAGGATTTGATTATTTCCATTTTATTATACAACAAGGCGTTTTGGTGGATCATAAATGTTGGAAAACCATTTATACATATATTAAAGAGGAATGTAACGGTAACTTTGGAAAACAACTCTTTAACAATGATTTAGATAAATTAAATGACTATTTAAAATGGTATTTAATCACTAATTGCATCCATTATTTAAAGATTTATTCAAACCAACCCAAATGGCATGTTCAAATAGATTGGCTGTTGCAAGTTTGGAATGAAGGCTTGAATATGTTTATGGTAGAAGAAAAAACTTCAAGAGAATTAGTTATAATGGATGTGCTCGATTTATTACAAAATCAAGAATATGCAGCATTAAAATTCAAGAATGAATTTCCAGAAAAACTTAGTATCAATTCCGATATTGATTTGATTATTAATGAAAAAGAAAACCAATTGATTGTTTCCTTTTTGAAAAACCACGCACTGGTTTCGAAAATTACATCAAATAAAAAATCATTTATGAATTCCATTCAATTATTTCTGAATGATGGAAGTGTATTATCGTTGGATTTGATTTGGCAATTAAAAATAAAAACCCTAGAAATTTTAGACGCAAATCAGATAATTGCATCCAATATTTTAAATAATTATGGTGTGAAAAATGCTTCTTCGGTAGATACAGCACGATTTATCGCCCTTTTTTATACCCTAAACAATTCCGAAATTCCTGCTAAATATTTAGATTATAAAAATGCCATTCAAAACTCGAATGAGCCCTTGGATTTAATTCTCAAAAATCATTTTAGAAATACTAAAATTAGCGAGGCAAACTTGCTCAATATGATAAAACAGAACCCGGAAAACAAAGGTATTTCAAAAATCAAAAACACATTAAGGTATTACATAGACACGATGAGGAATAGCCACAAAAGCAGAGGATTTATTATCACTTTCAGCGGAGTTGATGGTGCAGGAAAATCGACAGTTATAGAGAATATTGCTACAAGAATCGAAAAACAACTCAGAAAACCAGTTGTGGTTTTAAGACACAGACCATCAATTTTACCTATTTTGAGTGTGTGGTCAAAAGGAAAAGAACAAGCACATCTCGATGTAATTGAAGGTTTGCCAAGACAAGGAAAAAACAAAAGTTTGTTGTCTTCGATTATTCGATTTTCATATTACTATTTCGATTATCTTTTTGGACAATTTGTAGTTTATTTCAAATATATCTTGAGAGGAAAAGTAGTTATTTATGATCGTTATTATTTTGATTTCATCAATGATGGTAAGAGAAGTAACATCATTTTACCAAAAAAAATCACTTCTTTTTTCTATACATTTCTTTTGAAACCGGAATTTAATTTTTTCCTTTTTGCAGATGCTAACATCATTTTAAAAAGAAAAGAAGAGCTGAGCAAAGCCACAATCGAAAAATTAACAGCCGATTACCACGGTCTCTTTGAATCACTTCAATCCAAAAGTAAGGCTTCGGTTTATCAGTCTATCAACAATATTGAACTTGAAGTAACACTAAATCAAGTGGTAAAAACCATCTTACTTTCGAAATAATGAAAAAAGCAATTGTCAAAATTATCCAATTACGGAATCCATCATTTGAATTTGATGAAGCGCTGAATATGGCAGCTTTATTTCAGTTTGTTTGTATACAAATCAGTTGTTTGATACGAGGTTTCAGGGTGTGTTTTTGTTTTAGAAAACCAAAAGGAATGATGCTGGGAAAGGGTGTTAGCTTGTTTAATATTTCTAAAATCGAATGGGGAAAATTTCTCCGATTGGGTAATCAGGTTTATGTTTCAGCCTTAAGCAAAAACGGAATTCATTTTGGAGATAACGTCAGTATTGGAGCATTTAGCAGAGTAATTGTATCTACTTCACTGAATAATATTGGAAATAAAATCGTGATTGGAAACAATGTTGGAATAGGAGAATTCGCTTATTTAGGAGGTGCTGGTGGATTAGAAATTGGGGACGAATGCATCGTTGGACAATATTTTAGCTGCCATCCCGAAAATCATAATTATGACGATTTAGAAATATCCATCAGACATCAAGGCGTTACTAGAAAAGGAATAACAATTGGAAAAAATTGCTGGATTGGAAGCAAAGCCACTATTCTAGATGGAGTTATAATTGGCAATGGAAGTATCATTGCTGCTGGAAGCGTGGTTACAAAATCATTTCCTGAAAACAGTATTATTGGAGGCATTCCCGCTAAAATTATAAAAAACAGAAAAAATGACTAACAAAACTATTTTAGCGACCTGTTATGCAGTGAACCCTTATAAAGGTTCAGAAGATGCAATGGGGTGGAATTTTGTATATCAAATTGCACGTTTCAACAAAGTTTTTGCAGTTACTAGAGAAAACAACAAAACCGCAATTGAAAAATATATGGCTCAAAATCCTGACTCCATCTATAATAACATCACATTTTTGTATTTTGATTTACCCTATTGGATGCGTTTTTGGAAAAAAGGTGGCCGTGGTGCAATGCTGTATTACTTCATGTGGCAACGAGGAATTGTGAATTTTGTGCGAAAACGAAATCTAAATTTTGACATTACCCACAATGTAAATTTTCATAACGATTGGACTCCAAGTTTTCTATGGAAATTAAACAAACCAATGGTTTGGGGACCTGTTGGCCATCATCCACAAATTCCTAAACAGTATTTAAAACCCTATTCTTGGAAATATTTATGGAAAGATAGAGCCACATGGATGGTAAAAAATTATTTTTGGAACTGTTCTTTTTCTTTAAATAAAACGGTAAAAAAAGCTGCTCATATTTGGTGTATGAATTCGGGAGTTCCTTCAAAATTAAAACTAAAAGGGCAATCGTTTTCTGTTTTACCATCGGTTGCTACTGAAGATTTCGCCATTAATGCTAGACCTGAAAATAAAAACTTTAATATCATAAGTGTAGGTCGTTTTGTACCTCTTAAAGGGTTCGATTTAACGCTACTTTCTTTCATAAAATTCATCCACTCCTTACCTATTCACGAAAGAGAAAATTGTAAACTTACTCTAGTGGGGTCCGGTCCAGAAAAAGAATTGTATAAACAAATAATTTATGAAAATGATGTGGAATCTTATGTGGAAATTATAGAATGGATTGACCGAAAAGATTTGATGAAAATCTATGAAAAATCATCCATTTTTCTTTTTCCATCGCACGAAGGAGCAGGTATGGTGGTTGCCGAAGCGTTGTCTTTTGGTTTGCCCGTGGTTTGTTTAGATAATGAAGGTCCTGGGCAATATATTAATCCCAATTGCGGCATTACAATTCCTAAATCTAGTTATGAAAATACAGTAAATGAATTGGGTGATGCACTTATAAAACAATATTCTGATAACACTTTTTTGCGTCAATTGAGCTTTGGAGCCAGAAAGCACTATGAAGAAAAATTTACCTGGAATAGTCGTGGCGAACATTTGAAGAATATTTATAACCAATTGTAATTATGAGAGTTTTTGCCATACATTTATTAAACGATTATAGTGGAAGCCCGAAAGTTTTGATGCAACTACTCAAAGGTTGGACTAAAAATAATATCGAAACCCATTTATTTACAAGTGGTGGAAAAGAAGGTTTTTTATCAGATATACCTAAAGTTCAGCATCATTTCTATTGGTATCGTTTTATAGAAAATAAGTTTCTGAGATTACTTTTTTTATTCGCAAGCCAGTTTATATTGGCTATGCAATTGTTGTTTATTCTAAAAAAAGATGATGTTGTCTATGTAAACACCGTTTTGCCTTTCGGAGCAGGAATTATTGGAAAATTAAGAGGTTGCAAAGTGATTTATCACATTCACGAAACCTCAATGAAACCCAAAATATTAAAACAATTTCTTTTTCGCATTGTAAAATGGTCTGCTACAGAAGTCGTTTATGTTTCGAATTTTTTAGCAGCTCAAGAGCCATTAAACATTAGAAAAAATATCCTTTATAATGTTTTAGAAGAAAATTTTGTAAAACAATCCCAGTTGCATCTGAATACGAAAAAAAATGCTAAAATTGTTTTGATGATATGCTCTTTAAAAGCCTATAAAGGAGTAAACGAATTTGTAAAACTGGCTCAGATGAATCCAAAATTCACATTTAAACTAGTTGTAAATGCCTCTCAAATTGAAATCGAAACGTATTTCAAAGAAGAAATATTACCATCAAATTTAATACTATTTCCAACTCAAAAAAATACACATCCTTTTTATCAAGAAGCAAGTGTGGTTTTAAATTTATCTGATACAAAACTTTGGGTAGAAACATTTGGATTGACTGTTCTTGAAGCAATGGCTTATGGTTTGCCTACGATTGTTCCTCCTGTTGGAGGTGTGATTGAGCTGGTCGAAGAAGGCAAAAACGGATTCTTGATCGACAGTAAAAACGTAAATTTAATCTCTGAAAAATTGATTCTGATACTCCAAAATGAAACCATTTACCATAAAATGAGTGAAGATGCCTTAAAGAAAAGTAAAACTTTTGGTGAAGATTATTTTGAAAACGAATCAATACGAATTTTATCCAATTATTGAAATGTTTCCAAATATTGGAATACTTATGTTGACTAAATACACATAAATATTTGATTATAAGCATGTTAATTTTTTAGCATTGTTTTTGGCACAAGACTAAAAAAATAACATAATAAAATGGATAAGAAAAAAATAGCCATCATAGGAACTGTAGGTTTACCAGCAAAATACGGAGGATTTGAAACATTGGCAGATCACCTAGTAACTCATTTATTTGAGAAATATGATTTCACAGTCTATTGTTCTAAAAACAAGTATACTAAAGAAGAACGTATTCAAACTTACAAAGGGGCTGCGCTAAAATACATTCCACTGGATGCAAACGGTGTTCAAAGTATTCCTTACGATACGCTTTCAATACTTCACGCTTTATTGAAAAATGATGTTCTACTTGTACTAGGCGTTGCAGGTGCTTGGATTCTGCCTTTTGTAAGGCTTTTTACAAATAAAAAAATAATTATTTCTATAGACGGTATCGAATGGAAAAGAGACAAATGGTCGCTTTTTGCAAAACTATATTTATGGTGGGCCGAAAAATTGGCCGTCAAATATTCCCATATTGATATTTCTGATAATGAATCAATCCAGGATTATACGGCACTTCGCTATGAAACATTGAGTAGAGTAATTGAATACGGTGCAGACCATACCTTAAAAGTAAAACCAGAAGAGGTTGACTTTATAAAATATCCTTTTTTAAAACAAAAATATGCTGTAAAAGTGTGCCGAATTGAACCCGAAAACAATGTGCATTTAGTATTGGATGCCTTTGTAAAAACATCAAGAATGCCTTTAGTTTTAGTGGGAAACTGGAACAATAGCGAATACGGAAAGCAACTGAAAGAGAAATATGCTAAAAGTAACAATATTTTTCTTTTTGACCCTATTTACAACCAAAGAGAAATTGATTTAATTAGAGGAAATGCAGCTATGTACATTCATGGACATTCTGCAGGAGGAACAAATCCATCGCTGGTTGAAGCGATGTATTTAGGACTTCCCGTGATAACTTTTAATGTTTCCTATAATAATACAACCACCGAAAATAAGGCGATTTATTTTTCTACATCAGATGAGTTGTTAGAACTTTTGAATACAGTTTCAGCTACTACTTTAGAAAATTTGCGCAAAGAAATGAAGTCCATTGCCATGCGAAGATACACTTGGAGTACTATTTCTAGACAATATGAACTATTGATAAAAGAAGCTCTTTCAACTTCAATAAAAACAAGTGTTTTTGCCGAAACAAAGAAACTAAGCCCTTCTTTTTTAGAAGAATATCAATTATCACATTTATTAAACAACAACTTATTTCACGAAAAAAGATAGGTATGAAAACAACCATAGAATTTCTGGCATTTGGAACTTTAGCTTTGCTATTAACCCTAATATTTATTCCGATTATAAAAAAAATTGCAGTGAAAGTAAACTTAGTGGATAAGCCCCATTATCGAAAAGTCCATAACACTCCAGTACCTCTTGTTGGAGGGATTTCAATAGCTTTTTCGGTAGTACTGGTAATATTGTTATCTGGAAACAGACTTCCATTTTTGATGGAATATCTACCCATCATTACATCTGGATTTGTATTATTGATTGTGGGTGTTATTGATGATAAGAATGATGTGAGTGCCAAATATAAATTGGCCATTCAATTGCTATTGTCTCTCATTATAGCTTTTTCTGGAATTCGAATTTCCTCGCTTTATGGATTATTTGGAATATATGAAATTGCCGTTTGGGCCCAATATATATTGACCTTAATTGTAATTACAGGTGTTGTAAACGCCTTCAACTTAATGGATGGTGTAGACGGTTTAGTTGGAGGATTATCAGTGTTGGGTTTTACAATGTTTCTTTTGGCTTCCATCTACTTCAATAACTATTTTTTAGGAAAGATAAGTGTCATATTTTTAGGAGCCATTATTGGGTTTTTAAGGTTTAATTTGTCTAAAAATAAAATCTTTATGGGAGATTCTGGCTCTCTTTTTTTAGGATTTGTTTTGGTAACTTTAGGCATAAAATTTATGGAAGAACAAGAGGCTTCTCAAAAAGGATACACTTATGGATTTTTATTGCTTGTTTCGTTTTTTTCTATTCCGGTTTTAGATTCTTTACGGGTGTATTTTGGCAGGATAAAACAAGGAAATTCTCCTTTTAAAGCGGATAAATCCCATTTGCATCATTTATTGTTAACAGCTGGATTAACCCACAAAAAAGTTGCCGTTTCAGTAGTTGCCTTTAGTATGATATTGTTTTTTATAGGTTTTGGATTAATATCTTATCAATCTATCTCAATAATAATTTTGTTGATGATGATTGTGTTTTGGGGAATTGTTCGATTATTATTGATGATAAAAAGCTTGCACGAATGGAGGGCAACATTAAAGAAATTAGAGCACAGATAAAGAGATAATTTGATGAATAACAAAAATTAAATGAATTGATTAAGTCACGATTATTAAGAAAAGGTATAAATATAGTACTGGCAATATATTCAATAATAGCCTTCTGGGCACTTTATATTGGGTCATATTCTCGACAACTTTTAAACGAATTTAAATATAACTTATATCCGTTTAAAACAATTTTTAGTTACATAATTAACTACAATAGTAATAACTCGACTCCATTTATTATGAATATCTTTGGAAATATTGTCGCATTTATACCGTTTGGATTTCTGTTGCCAATAACATTCCACAGACAATTAAATCGTTTAGATAAAGTGGTATTCGCTTCTGTATCAGTAATTTTTATAGTTGAAACATTGCAATTGTTGTTTAAATTAGGCGTATTTGATATCGATGATATCATTCTAAACAGCATTGGTGTTCTAATTGGATTTGTGATTTTAAAAAAAATAGAATTATCAAACCCGTATTGCTGAAAATCTCCGTTTAATTTCTAAATTTTTTTTTTGCAAGTCTGAAATTCTATTTTTTAATGATTTAATTTTAGAGTTCTTTTAAAATTGTATTGACATCCTATGAGGTTGTGGTTAGTGAATTACTAGGCCACACAGAAATTAAAATTACAAAGGTTAATTTTAATAATCACCTAATAAGAAACTTGACAACAAATATTTATGCTATACGAACCTAACTTATAACTTATAACTCTTCCTGCACCTTCTTGTACTAAAATCCCTTAGAGCAATATCAGTAGAAACACTTGTTATCGTTGCATATATAGAAAGGTCCGTTTTCCAAAAAAAGTAGCAAGTAACATTTGAGTAAACTTCAGTTGGCAATGATTAAAATCAATATTTTGATCAATTCCCCAAAATTGCGCACGCATTAATGTCATGGCAATAGTTTGATCTGCTTGCTTCACAGGTTAAAATTAAGATTGTTTCTGAGCTTTATTAGATTGCTAAATTGGCATGTCCAAAATAGTACTTAGAAGCAATGTTTTATATTTTTTGGTTCTATTTCGTTCATTTACTTTTTTTAAATTATATATTAAAAATTTGTTTTTAAAATTAAGTAATCACGTAGGTGACTAATTAAAAATATCCTTTACTAGGAACGAGGAAATAGCATGAAGAAAACTATAAAAATGGATTTTTTTTAAAAAAATTAAAGTATGTAAATCAATTATTTAAAAAATAAAAAAAGTTGAATTTTAATTTCCTTAACCCATATGTCACGAGTTCAAATCTAGGTCTCGCTACCAAAGCAAAAACCCTAACATTTTGATGTTAGGGTTTTTATTGGAATTAATTTCAAATACACATTTTAAAATACTACAGTGAGGAATTTTAGAAAATAATATATTAATATTATAATGTAGTAAACAGAAAAGTTATAAATCAAAAGTTGTTTACATTTATAACTTTTGAACTTTATCCAAATTGCTTTGAATTATGCAACTATTGAAAAAATTAACTGTGGATTATTTACCAAAATATAACTTAAATCATACGTTAGTTTTTTCTATCCACATTTATAAAATAAAATTGTTCGAATTTTGAAAACCAAGGGTTTTTGTTTAAAAATTAAATTTTGCTCCTTTTTGAAATTGCTTTGTAATTATTAATAAGTATACTGGCTCCATTTGCAGAAGACAATTCCTCTAAACTTGTTTCACAAAGAGCATCTATCCTAAACATTTGATCTATTGTAGAGAGTAATTTTCCAGAGGTTTCATCAAAAATAAAAATGTTTTCAATTGCGCTTTTAATCATTTTAATTAGTTGTTTAAAATCATCTTGGGAAAATTCATTCTCTAAAATATAATTTTCTAATCTAGCTCCTTTTCTGTATTTAGGATACTCCTCAAGCCCCATAAATTGCAACATCCATGACTTATTGTAATATCCAATTGTTTTTACAATTCCTATATAATCTGCAATTAACTCATCGTGTAAATTATTTGATGCTATCCCATATTTTTGAAGGGTATATAAATGTGTACATTCATGTTCTTCTCTTATCGAAATGGAATAGGATAACCATGCATCTTCCGTCAAACCCAATTGTTTTGGTGCTACATTACTATAGGGTTTTGCACTCAAAATAATTAACTTATCCTTATATAAGTTTTTATTAGGCAACACATTACAAGTAAACTCTTTTGTCCAATTTCCAAATGAATTGGTTGATAACCATTTGTTTTTTAAAATGGTTAATCTATCCCAATTATTGATCCCGTTTATTAACACGGCACCCATAGATTGGGGAACATGGTTAGGGTTATTTTTATATAAAAGTGACTGTATAATCGTTGTGAAGTCTTCAATATTTGAAACCGTTACTATGGGTATTGAACCAGAAATACTTTTATGAATTTTAAATGTGATATTTTCAAAATCGTTTAAATGTAGTAAAAAAGGAAAATTCATATCGACTGTTTTTCCTCTTAACACTATATCTTTATAAAATTCTGTTTTTTCTATGCCTAACTGTATTGGGAAATTCAATTGAGGATAGCATTTTTTTAATTCATTAAACACCATTTTACCTTCTGAAACTCGTGTTAAAATCCCTCTCCAATATTCAAGATCAATCTCATCAAAAAAAGGTGATTTTACGTTTTTTTTTACTAAAAATTTATTCTCCAAGTAGTTTTTAAGTCCTGCAGAAAAACAAATGCTGTTAGTGTGGTCAACTTCCTTTACCATAACTTAAATTTATTAAAAAGTATTAAGCAATTTGACGTTTAGCAAGTTCTGTAAACAATCCGTCCTTTTGAATTAATTCTTCATAAGTTCCTGACTCTTTAATTTCCCCTTTATCTAATACAAAAATACGATCAGCATTTTTTATAGTACTCAACCTGTGTGCTATGACTATACGAGTAGCTTGAAGTTTATCTAAACTTTCTGCAACAATATTTTGAGTTTTATTATCAAGAGCACTTGTAGCCTCATCCATAAATAGTAATCTTGGCTTATGCGCAATTGCTCTTGCAATCATTAATCTTTGTCTTTGACCTCCTGAAAAGGTTCCTGCTCCTTCACTAATAAACGTATGCATTTCCATTGGCATATTCTTTATATCATCTTCCATACCAGCCATTCGTGCTGCATCCCAAGCATCATCTAATGTTAATTCTGAATTTCCAACAATATTTTGATAAATACTACCTGACATAAGCGCTCCGTTTTGTAATACTACCCCTATTTGTCGTCTTGTCAGCTCTTTATTCATTGCGTCAAATGTATTACCATCATAGAATATTGAGCCTAACTCTGGATGTTCAAATCCTAAAAGGAGTCTCATAATAGTAGATTTTCCAGAGCCGGAAGCACCTACAAAAGCAACCATCTCACCAGGTTTTATTTTAAATGTAATATTTTTTAAAATTAAAGGCTGATCTTCATAATACCTAAAAGATATAGAATTCAATTCAATTTCACCCATTAATTCACCTGGATCAATACTTTCCGCTATCGATTCTGGTTTTTCCTCTAGAATTGGCTTAACCCTTTCGTAAAGAGGGATAACACTTAGTGAAGAAATAAATGCCATACTTAATCTTAAACTATCATTTAAAAATTTGTTGAATGAAATGATAAAAGCCATAAATGAGCCAACAGACATCATTGCCGTATCTTTAGAATTTAAAACCGTATAATATATGAATGAAAAAAATAATATACTTGTAAAAAGTGGGTAAGAACTATTAAAAACCTCCACAAAATTTTGATAACTACCTGAACTAAAGCCTAATTTTTTTAATTTTGAAAACTTTTCACCCCACAGAGAAAAAATTCTTTTTTCACCACCTGTTATCCTTATTTTACTAATTCCTGATAAAAATTCGAAAAGAAAACCTTGAATATCTCCTTGGTATTTTGACACCTCTCTATCGTACTTGAGTTTAAACCAGCCCATCAAAACCATAAAAGCAATAGCAATTAAAGCAAGCGCAACTCCTACCAATGCTAAACTTGAATCATAATAAAAAAGAAGTAATAAATTAACACATGAGAATGCCCCACTAAGTACAACAGTCATCAATGTATTAGATAAAATTTGTTTAATTGAATTAATGCTTAAAACTCTATTTGTAAGATCACCAGCTGTATATTTTTTATAAAAAGTTACTGGTAAGCGAAGGATATAATCCATCACTCCTACTTGAAGGTTAATACTTGATTTTGACTCTAACCTCATTTGCAAAACTCCTTGCGCAAGTTGCAGTCCAGCTGATACAAAACCGATAATTATCATGATAATGAAAATTTCTAAATGTATAGATTTATCTGCAGTGGGTATTACATCATCATATATCATTCCTGATAAAATAGGAATTAATAAACCTATTAAACTTACAAGTAAGGAAGCAACTAGTAATAGTCTGACATCTTTTTTTACGCCATTCATAGCGAAATTCAATACTTTTTTTATGGAATCCATTTTTACATCAAATCCAGAAAAAAACATATACCCAATAGGTTCTAAAGTATCGGCTATTTCATTATTAACTATAGTTTCGGTACCCTTAGAAAAGTTTTTAATTAAATAAGTGGTAGAATTTTTCTGAATGAGAGCTACAGATTCATTTGTTTCTTTTATAAATGCTAACAAATGTCCATTTTCATCTTTCCACCACACATCTCGTAAAATAATTTTTCGTATTCTTACTTTAGAACTCTGAGCAATTGCATATAAATAATTATTTGTATTGTAATTATCTGCCTCAAAATATTTAGGTTCTTCAAATTTAAAACCTGTTTGTTCTCCAATTAATTGGCATGTCAAAAAAAGTATATTTTGCTTTTTTGCCTTATCTTTCTTTAAGTGATGTAACTCTTTTTTAGAACCAGTAACTATAGATTTTATTTTTTCTAAAGTGCTTTTTAATTCTTCTTCTTGATAAATTAATTTATCATTAAGAATATCACTTTCTGATAAACTACTGATCTCTATATTCTTGCAAAGTTGATTGTAAAAATGACCTTGTAGTTTTTCTAATGAAATTAAAAAATTAATCTCATCCTCTAGAACTTCTCTGGTACTCATAGATTTCAACTCAGAACTTTCAGATAAGGACTTAACCCATAACTTATTACAAACAGGAATAGGGAATTTAAGTCCATCATTATAATTAATGGTCTCATGATCTGAAAAAATAGAAAGCTCTCCATCAATTAAGCTTATCCAGTTTATTCCATGAGAAGGGTATGCAATTGTATTTTGATTTAAAACAAAGTAATTATAACTATCAATCGTTTTGTAAGTTTTTGGAGTATTACTTGAATTGATTTTAAATGAAGTTTTTAGTATCCATTTATCAATCATACCGGCTAGAAAAAAATGATCAATAGCAATAAGTTTATGTTTATCTATTGATAACAAAGTTGCATCGTTTGAAAAAACAATTAAACGAGTATCATTTTTACAGTCAGTAGAAAGCAAACTAAATAATAAGTCTCCTTTTTTAGCGGAGTATAAATATTTTAACGCACATAAATAATCTCCTTTTTCATCAACTCTTACATAAAACACATTTACCTCACCAGAAACTACCATCCAGAGTTTATCTGTGTTATTTAGTATCAATGGTTCTTCAACTCCTATATATATTTTTTCTTTCGTTGACATATCTTAATTTTTATTTTGTTTCAATCAATTTAGCATAAACACCATTTAATTTTAATAATTCTTTATGAGAGCCTCGTTCTACGATTTTACCAAACTCCATTACAATTATCTCATCACAGTCCATTATAGTGCTTAATCTATGGGCAACAATTAAACAAGTACATCCTCTTTTCTTAATATTATCCATCACAATTTTCTCTGTGGTTGAATCCAAGGCACTGGTAGCTTCATCCATAATTAAAATTGAAGGGTTGCAAACTAGAGCCCTAGCAATTTCAATTCGTTGACGTTGTCCACCGCTAAAATTTGAACCACCCTCTAAAACAGAGCTATCGTAACCTTCATTTCTAGCCGCAATAACATCATGAATATCAGCGTCTTTTGCGGAATTTATAATGTTTTTTTCTGGGATCATCACGTCCCAAAAAGAAATATTCTCTTTAATTGTGCCATTAAACACTAAAACTTCCTGATCAATTACTGCTAATGATTCTGTAATGACATGTCTAGGAATATCTTTTCTATTTTTATTGTCTAACAATACGTCACCATCCCATGGATCATAAAGCCCTGAAGCTATTCTTGCCACAGTAGACTTTCCGCTTCCAGAACCTCCTACTAGTGCTACTCTACTTCCGGGTTTTAACTTTAAATTAAAATTCTCAATTAACGCTGGCATTGTAGGACTATATCCAAAAGTCACATTCTTCATTTCAAAATATCCAATTAATTTGTTATTAATGGATTCCTTATTGGGCTGCTGGATATTTTCATCTTCGTTTTTTATAAATTGTTTGTCAATTTCATAGTTCATTACATCATCAATACGCGCCATATCGCTTTCTGTTTCGTGCAACATAGCTCCTACTGATACTAATTGATTTACTGGTGTAATAAAATTGTTCATTAAATAAGTAAAGGCAACTAAAGCTCCTAATGTCATCTCTCCTTCCATTATCCTCAAAGCCCCTAAACCTAAAATTAAAGTATTTGTTAAAGATGAAATTAGGTTTGGGAGTATATTAAGCCTTATAGTCAACCACCCAAATTCTTGTTGAGCATTCATTACTTTAGCCAAATAACCAATCCAATTCGTGAAAAAATCATTTTCTCTACCAGAAGATTTTAATGTTTCAATCATGCTAATTCCAGAAGTAGTAGTTCCTAATAACTTTCCAGTTTCATTGCTCAATCTTCGGCTTCCGTCTTTTCTAACAGTCGAAACATATTTTAAGGCAACCACATTTAATAGTGCCATAAAAACACCTATTAAAGTCAGGGTAACATCATAGGAGAACATTAAAATTGCATAAAAAATTACAACAATAACATTTAATGCCGCATTTGCTAAATCACCACTTAAAAGTTTTGCTACTTTGTCATTCAATGAAACTCTATTACCTATTTCACCACTATATCTCTGAGTAAAAAAAGCAATAGGTAAATGAAAAACATGCCAAAGAAATTTACTAGATGTTACTAATGCAAGTTTTGTTTCTAATTTAAGCAAAAAGTATTGCTGCAGATAGACTAGAGATGCATTAACAATAAGAAGGCCACCCATAATTAATAAAAGCGGCATTACAAAACCTGAAAAATTATTCACTAGATATTTATCTATAAATATTTTAAGGAATGATGGAATTACTAAACCAGGAATTACTAAAAACAAGCTTGCAATAATAATGTAGGTTATACTCAATTTAGAATTTGTAATTCTTGAAATTAGCGATGCAAATAATCCTTTTTTCTCATTTCCTTTTTCAAAATCTTTTGATGGACTAAAGGTTAAAACAACTCCTGTGTAAGAATCATCAAATTCTTTGTGAGTTACAAAATACCTACCTTGAGCTGGATCACTAAGATAAACTCTGTTTTTTGTAAAACCCTCAAGTACCAAAAAGTGATTGAAATTCCAAAAAATAATCGATGGAGCCTCTATTTGCATTAACTTTTCAATAGACTTAGCGTATCCTTTTGCCTCTAACCCAAACTCTTTAGCCGCTTTTAGAATATTTGTAGCCTTTAATCCATCTCGTGATACCCCACAAGCTATTCTCAATTTTTCTAATGGAACAAATTTTCCAAAATGTCCTAAAATAATACTTAAAGCAGCAGCACCACATTCAACGCTTTCCATCTGAAGAACAGTAGGCACTTTGACAGGTCTATTTTGTTTTTTTAAAAGTAAGTTTATGATATTTTTCATTTTGATGGATCAATATAAGTCAAAAAATTTCTTGAACGCTGGAACAACTAATGTTACAGGAGGCTCTCGTTTGATTGTGATTTTACCCAAACATGATGTCCCTTCTTTTAGAAAAATATCTGGTCCTTTTGCAGAAGTCCACTTATATCCACTATAGGATACTGGGTCTTTCTCAAAATCTACGTATACTTCAAATAAAGGACCACCTACTAAAAGTTGCTTTGTAAGTTGATCATTTTTAACAGATGTGAGCATTCCTTGTTGGGTTATCGGAAAATCTGATACATAAGTAACTTTTCCTTTTATAAATCCATATTCTTCAGGCTGGACAGTCGAAGGTACAATTAAAGCTTCCATTCCTTTTTTGATTTTTTTTCCATCTTTTGAAGGAATATAAAGAATACCTCTTAATTGAGATTGTTTTGTTTTAATGGTATTCTTAAGTTTAAATAATGGAGACCCTACAGAGACAACAATTCCAGCATCGGTTAAAACCTCAACTACTTCTCCACTATATGGACTTTTTATATTTCTTTGATTGTCATACCTTTCAGTTAAAAACTGAAGATTTCTTTCAGCTTCCGCAATTCTTTGCTTTTGTAATATCACTTTCTGTTGCATATCAAAACCTAAATCATTTTGTTGACTTGAGGTTTGAGCTATTTGTCCTTTTAATCTTTCAATAGTATTTTTGGCTACTTCAATTTGCTGTTTCGTATTTGCAACTTGCGATTTAGTTATTAAACTTTTATCCAATAAAACATTCTCTGATTCTAGTTGGTTATTCAGAAAAATAATTTTCTTTTTTTCTGATTCAATTTCACCTTTTATACTTACACGGGATTGACTAATTATTTCACCTTGTAGTTGAGTGCCTTGATTCCCGTAAGACATTAGCTTTTCCATTTCAAATTTTCTATCAGATAGAACCGCTTTTGCATCTTCTATTTGTTGAAAAAGTTCTGGTTGTCGTATTGTAGCAATTATGTCACCCTCTTTAACGGTACTCCCTATTGCTACTCTCAACTCAACTAATTGCCCTTGTGCTGTAGCAACTACTTCATGAACGTCTCCGCCCAGTACAACTCCTATTACATCTAATTTTGTTTTTACGGTGCCCATAAAAGACCACATTATTGCTGTGAAAATTGCTACTATAATTGTAATTAAAGCTATCCAAGCTTTTGTACCAGTGACCTTAATTAATTGATCTAATTTTTCTGGAGTTGAAAGTTTTTCTAATGCCGATTTTCTAAAAAAAGGTGCTGACATAATTTATGTATTTTTAATTTTCTTTGTTAGGAATAGTATAAAATGCATTTTGAGTTATTTTAAACCCAAGATCTTCTTTTGAAATAAGCGTACCTGTTTCGTGCCTAAGTATTAAGATTGCATTTGAGAATTGTTGCTGTGCGTTTAGATTCTCTAATTCTGAAGCAGTAAGTCTTTCTTGAAATAAGATTAAATTTAAAAGAGTAGTTAAACCGGATTGAAACTTAATCTGTTCATTTTTAAATGCATTTTGATAAAAATCAAAAGATTCTTTTGATTTTTGAAGAATTAAAACACTATTCATAAGATTATTAACTGCTATGTCAATATTCAATTCAATATTTCTATGAATGTTTTCATTTATTACGGTTTGATTTTGCAAAGCAATTTTACGTATCGAATAATTCCCTTTGGCCAAATTGTTATTCAACGGAAAAGAAAATGAAAGTTTGGCTCCACCTCCTAGTTCTTGACCTTGATTATTAACAAGAGAAGACCATGATTTATCAACTCCGTTTCCTGCGCTTGCACTCCCATAAAAACCAAAAGCTGATAAGTTTAATTGAGGCCTTAAATTATTAGTTGCTACTAAATATTGAAGTTCTAATGCTTTATATTCTTCTCCTATTGCCTTAACATCACCTCTTTTACTCTTAGCAATTTTAATTAGTGCATTTTTATCAATAAATTCATTGTAGCCAGATTCTAAAACAGTGGGGAAATCATTAACAGGAATATCTAGTCTTTGACTTTCTTCATCAATTAAACCAATAACTCTTCCTAAATTAATTCTTGAATTATACAAATTTTGTCTAGCAACTGCAGTTAGCCTTTCTTGATTTCTTATATCTGCATTGACTTGATCTAAATCACTTAGCGGTTTTTTATCCGCTTTTACAAGTTCTGTAGTCATATTTAACACCTCTCTCACTCTATTCTCATTTTGAGTATAAATTGATAGACTTTTATATGCCGTATAATAATCCCAATAAGCAATGCCTATTTGCTCTATTTCAAGAGAATTTGCAAACTCATAGTCATATTTACTTTTATTGATGTAAAAAACAGATGCTTTTTCTGAAGCTGTAACTATCTTAGCTCCTCTTCCTCTTAAAAGTGGTTGAGTTAAAACAAGGTTAAGCGTACTAGAATGATTCCCATAAAAACTGCCAACAAGTTCATTGAAAGTATTGTACGGAAAATTTGAATTATTGTAATTATATTTTAAACCTATATCAATTGATTGTCCAGTTCGTAGTCTTTTTTGTGAACCAATTGAAAAATCAAATGAATTATTTCTAAGCGTTTTATCGACGAAATCATTTCTAGGATCTGCATCAAAAAGATTGTATTTTCTATTTTGAAATGTAACATCAGAGTTTAAGTTAAAATCAAAAATACTTCTTTGAACTTGTAAATCAGCTTCTGCATTTTGAATGGAGTAATTAGCACTTCTAATCGTTGGATTTTTATTAAATGCAATACTTGAAACCTCAATTAAATCACACTTGATTTTAGCCTGACTGTATAAAAGACTATAACTACCAAATAAAATATAAAACAAAAAATAATTCCTCATATTGAACTTAATAATTAACACTTAACTTTACTTCTGAAAATCTATTTAATATTTGACCAAAACGCGCACCTGCTTGTGAAACAACATCTAATACTTTTGTGTCAATTAAATCCTCTTCCTCTGGTACTCCATATCCCAACTGATCTGTAGTTTTTCTTAATCTATTTGAAAGAAATAAGGCTAATGAGTAATAAAAATTAGCTTTGAAATCTGGGTTTGATGAAAGACGTGCTTCTATTACATTTCGAGATATTTTATAAACTACAGCTGATTTTTTTGAAATAACAGAAACTGATGGAGGTCTAGATTCTAAAAAAGACATTTCACCCACAATTTCACCTGCTCCTAAGGTGGCTATTTCCTCATTCTCAGTCTCATCTGAAAAAATTGACAGCTGACCTGATAATAAAATGTATAAATTATCCACATAGTTTCCTTTTTGGATTAATTTATCTCCTGTTTTCAGTTCTATTTTTTGGCCGTTTTGGATCATCCATTCCACATCTCTGTCGTTTAATTGGCCTAAGAAAAAAAGTACTCGTTTCATAGTATGTATTTTTAAGGTTATGGTTATTTAGTTGTTCTTTTTTAAAATAATTTTTATTTTAACTACAAGTTTTGATAGCACTTTATCAACAGTTTCGTTTTCAAGACAATGAGTTTATTAATTCTTTGGGAGATATATTATATTGATTACTAAATAACTTAGAAAAATAATGAGAATCATTATAACCAACAGAATATGAAACTTGAGAGATCGAATCTTGAATATAGTTTTCTATCAATTGCTTAGCTTTATGCAACCTTAAAACACGTATGTATTTATTAGGAGTTAAAAAAACTAAATTCGAAATTTTTCTATGAAGTTGCCTTTCACTAACAGCCATTTTACATGATAATTCATATAAGTCAAGGTCACTTTTAGAAATAGAATTATAAATTTCTTTTTCTAAATTGATTAACCAATTTTGATCATTTTTTGTTACTTTTTCTGGAGTAATCTTATTAGAACATAGATGCTGAACATTCTTATTTGACTCATAAATATCAAAAATATCAGGACGCCTTTGAATGGTTAAGCTTACTGATTTAGATTTAATTTCATTTAATATTTCCTCAATAAGGTCATTAATTTGCTTACTACTAGAAAAAATTATTTCATTTGTTATCTTATTCTCAACTGAACTAGGGGTGCTAGCAGTCATAATAGTATCTAATGGGTTCTTTATGTGTAAGAATAAATGATTTAAAATATCCGGCGAAGACCAATCTATTGTAGTTTTTTTTACTGTTGCATTCATGACTTATAGCGGTAATTAATTCTATTGATTACTAAATTTCAAAATTCAGATACTAGCATGTTCGTAGGCAAACTCAAAGTCTATTGACTTTCATTATTTTTCAATTACATCAAACTATTAGTAAAATGAGATACCTATATTGCTATGTAAACATTCTATTTTGTTGGTTTTATATCCTTCAAAATGTTAGCTAAAAATGATTCTTAAGAAATTCTATATGCCAAAACTACAACTGAAGTTTAGTGAAGTTTTACACTTAAAGTGTAAATAA
>NZ_QKNZ01000061.1:0-4351 GCF_014156605.1 Flavobacterium sp. SOK18b | reverse complement strand
TTTGGTTTAATGGTGATTTATTTAAGCGGCTAATTGTAGTTTAAGTTTAATTGCTTTGGCTTTGGCTTTGGCTAAGCGTAGGCGTTTGCTTTTGTCGTCTGTCTGTAAATCAGGCTTTAGTTCTACTGTAGGTATTTCACAAATGGTGCTTTGTCCTTTAATGTATTTGTATGACATTACGCGATTTAAGCTAGCAAAATCATTCACCCTATCTTGCAGCTCACCGCCTTTAACACTGTACTTCTCTTTTTGTTGCTGAATTTTCAACATCAATTCATATTCAAATTCGGGTGTTTTAACCTGTTCTAATTCTGCATCAGCTAGAAGCAACTCTTTTTCGAATTCATCTTTGATAACACTTAAGTCAGTTGCTTCAGAATATCCTCGCTGCTCGAAAATAGTTCGTTTTATTTTAGTGTATTTTGACAATACCTCAGTGTAAGTATCTAGTTGATAACTCAAACGTGCATTTAACAAACTATCGTAAGCTCGTAGCGTTTTTATTGCTTGTTTGTCATCATAACTGTTGGCTAGATCACAAATTAAGTTGTACACTTTTTGGAACCGCTCAATTTTAGTTTGTTGTTCTTTTGTTAGGCTTTCCAGTTCTGATTGTTTCAGTTTAACAATCTCATCAAAATAGAAAGATTCTCCGTTTGATTTATAAAACACAAAGGCACTTCCAAAACTATTTTTAAAATCTAGGACTTTTGAAAAAACTTGACGGCTTATTTCTTGCAAACGTGTTTTAAGAAATACAAAGTCGCCTAAATCTTTAATGTTGGCTGTAAGTATTACTTTTTTGGATTGTAAATCGGCAATAATTTGTTTCAGTTCAAAACGCTGTAATACTCCTAAATCAGTCACCAGCGCAAATTTCACCTCGTTAGGATCTAAACTTTCCTCGTCAAGTACATTTTTACCATTAGAACGACTAAATAGCTCGTTGATACGGGCTGTCTTTTCTTCAAGTTTTTGAAAGATAAAAATATCCATACTGTTTTCCATTAACGGCATAACAATACGGACAAAAGCAAACATATTTTTTTGTCTCCAGATTCTACCTTCTAATTGCTTGATTCCCGTAGGGTTCCAATCAGGTAGCAAATTATATAGCACCGTGGACTTTTCCTGTAGATTGATCCCCTCTTTAATAGTCGAAGTACCAATGATTATTTTACAAGTTCCCTCGTTAAAGGCTTCTTTTATTTTCTCTTTTTGGTCCGCTGTCATTCCGCTAGAAATGATCTCGACTTCATCTACTTTTAACCTTGGGTTTTCTTTTAATGAAACGCCTTTTTTATAACCGATTTCCTTTTCTAAATATTCCTTTATAAAGTGAAAGTAGTCTTTCCCTCTATCAGAATAAATTACCTGTCCCGACACATCTTCTTTACGAGTTTCGTGCCAAAGCTTTACAGTACGAACACATTCGAGCGTGTACAATATTTTAGGGCTATTATTTACAAAGTCCAAATAGTCAATTGGATCTTGTTCTAAATAGGCAACGTAGCTGGCAGGTGACTTACCAACTAAAAATGGAGAAAAAGCATTATTCAAACTTTCACTCATCAAAGACAATAGCTTTCCAGCATCATCTTTTTGCACTGGTTCTGAAGCTTTATCGTTGATGGCTTTTTGGTTGTCTTTTTGATGTTCGTTTTGCTTCAAATAAGTCAAAGTTTGTTTTTCCTTATCTAGTCTTTTGATGCCTGTTTCAGTTAAAACTGTTGTTTTTGGTAAATTGATCTTGCACGGTCTCGGAACATTTGCATCTTCACCGGTTTTGAACGTAATGTGACTAAAAACTAATTGCTGCAAAGCAATACGGTTGTTAAATGATTTCACAACGTTTTTATTTTCAATCTCTCCGTTTTGCTTAATTCCGTACTCCGAAGTTTCCTGAATAAATTGTTCAAAGAAAATACGAATGTTGTAAATACCCATTGATTTCATGTAGTTGTAAGACACCAATGATAACATAGAGTAAATCTCTAAAGGACTATTTGTAAAAGGAGTAGCAGTCAATAAAACAACGTTTCTACCATAAGTTCTCTGAATATAATTGCATACAAAAAATGCCTTAACACCTCGCGTTGAAGGCTGTCCCCCTGTAATGTGAAATTGTTTACCTTGTTCTTTTGTTGATTTTACCTCCGAGAAAATATTTTTAAAATTATGCGCTTCATCAATTACCAAAAAATCAAATCCTAATGTCTCGATGTCCGCTATTGTACCTTTGTTTCCTGTACCAATCATTTCACGGTACTTTTCATAGCTTTTCTCTTGTTCTCGCTCTGAAATATCTACTTGATCTAAAATTCCCGATAATTCATTTAAGTGTGAAGCAGCTGTTTCTTGGTTAAATCCCATTTTTTCAAAACCTTCGTAAGTCACAATAGTAATACTTCGTGCTGGAACTTTGATGTCAACATTCATTGTTGTATTGACTCCTAAATTGTACCATTCGTTAATAGTAACATCTGTATTACTTAAAATGCCTTCTAAATCCTTATTACCTAAAATTTCTAAGATCCAGTTCTTGTAGGTTGGATTGGGAACTACCACTAATGGACGGGAGCAACGCCCCGAATTTAAAGCATTGATTATATTTATAATAGCAGTAATGGTTTTACCAACACCAACATCATAAGCAATAACGCCTGAACCTACTAATTCTATAAAAGCTACTCCTTCTGATTGCGCTGGTAAAATTTGCAAATCAAATCCTTTGAATTTTTTACTGATTTGTAAGGCTACTGGAATTTTATTAACCAACAAAGGTGCAAAAGCATTAAAATTGCTGTTGTAATGGGCATCAATTTTAAGTTGATCTTGATATTCTAAGCCTTCGTGTAAAAAAACTTTAAACAATCTTTCGCCCTCGTCTCTTGTTACTTTTTTTATCGCACTCCACTCAATCTTATCGGTACTTCTTGGTTTTGGTTGATTATTGAGGTAATACAAAATGATTTCAACCGGACGTACTTTTTTAAACACATAGTCTGGCTGACCATTAAGCCAAATTTCGAATGCATCTTTTAAGTTTTGAGGCACCGCAAATTCTCGATCCTTAATGCTGTTTATTTCAAATGTACGGGCGAATTCGCCAATAGCTAGAATTACTGGACGTTCAGAAACAATAGGATTACTGATTGATAATGCTTTTGGTTTTAAATCATTTAATGTTTTTAAATGATTTTCATATACCGAACTACCATAATTGCTTACAATAGTATCTTTGTCTTGAGTCGTTTTGCTGATCTTATTATAAATATTTCCAAACACGAAAATAGGAAGCGGTACTAATGCGCCTTTATTAGCGGCATCATAAAACAAAATACCAGAGTTTACCCACTTGCGTAAATCACCATCAGTAGGATTGGTAAAATAAGGTTTCCAATTGGTCATAGGAATACCCGTTTTTCTTCGGTACCAAACCCACGCTTTAATTTCATCCTGTGTAAGTCCTACATTATATTTCGCTACGCTTTCCTCTAGGGAGTAAATTTTAGAGTTATCTGAAACCCTACCCAAACGACCTGAAATAAGTCGTTCTAAACGGTTTTTGTATTGAGTGATTAACTTTTTGGTTTCGGCCTTCAATGGTCCTTTGTATTGTTTCATTTTGTCTATTTAATAGTTCTTTATTCAGGTTTAAAATCTTCATAGCTACAACATAGATTGTGTGCTAAGTGCTTGTAGAAATCATCTTCTGTAATATTTTTTGTAAGATCGTTCATTTGGTTAAATAGCTCTTTTTGCTCATTTTTCATTTTAGAAAAATTTATACTGTTGTCATATTTTCCAGAATCTATTTTTTTGCTTAGTGTTGCTTCTTTTTTATACAGTCTGTTAAATAATTTTGCTGGATTTATCTCTGCAATTCCTAAAGCATCACTAAAACTTAATTTTATTTTTATCGCTTTTGCCTTTGCTTTAGCGATTTTCAAATTATATATTCTGAAATAGGCTTTACTTTCTGCTAGTGCGGATTGTTCAGTTTGTAAATCTCGCATTGCTTTTGTTTTTTCATTAGCTTTTTTTGCTTCTGATAATAACCTTTCGGCTATTTTAACCCTATTTTCTTGATTAGAAATTACATTTTTTAATAATTCAGTTCTGTCTATTTGCGGTTGATTTTTTCTAATAAATTCCTCTTCCTTATATTTATTGTCATCACCATAACCGTTATTCCGATTAAAGGATTTTAGAGTGTCGTAAGCCTTATCGAATATTTTTTTTAAAACTTTATAATCAGGCAAAATGATATAATTATAATAATCTACTCCTGCTTCTTTTTTTACTTTTTCATAAGCTGCTATTCGTTTTTCAATAGCTGAAACTTTTG
>NZ_QKNZ01000060.1:0-16525 GCF_014156605.1 Flavobacterium sp. SOK18b | reverse complement strand
TGTTTTAATAGGGTTTAAGGCTATTTTTATATGTAATTCTAACTGTTTATTTAGTTTTTGTTTTACGAAACTATAGATTAAAATCTAATAAAACAATTAAAAAGATATAAAATGTGCTCGAACACATTTCAAGTTTATTGTTTAGTATATTTTGAATTGATTTAAAAAAACACTCATAAAAAGATTAGTAATTACTTTTAAAGAATGTAAACTCATAATTAGCCAATCCTTTGTTAATTAAGTCTTACAAAAAAATCAAAACCAAAGTTTTTATATATTTGCTCAATATGGATAAAAAATATACAATAAAGGATATTGCTAATTTAGCTGGTGTTTCAAAAGGAACAGTTGATAGAGTTTTACACAAAAGAGGTAAAGTTTCGCCAACTGCTTTGGACAAAGTCAACGAAGTTTTAAAAGTAATTGACTACGAGCCAAACCTTATTGCCAGAAATTTAAAAAACAATAAGATTTATCGTATTTGTGTTGTACTTCCTGATCCTGAAATTGATCCATATTGGCGTCCTTGCCTGAATGGTATTGATGATGCGGTGAAAGAATTCAAAGCCTATAATTTGGTTATTGAGAGCTTCTATTTTAATCCGGAAAAAAAGAAATCTTTTTTAAAAATAAATGAAGCCATATTAGAATTATCTCCCGATGCAGTTTTAATAGCGCCTTTATTCCATAAAGAAACTGTAGATGTTATTGAGCAATTCAATTCGTTAGACATCATTGTGAATACGTTCAATAATCAGGTCGAATCCAGTTTTGTAAAAAGTTTTGTTGGTCAAGATTTATTCCGAAGTGGGCGAGTGGCAGCAAAATTATTAGATTCAATTATTGATGCGGGCCATATTGCTATTGTTCATATCGATGAAACCTACAAAAATGCAATTCACATGCAAGAAAAGGAGCGGGGTTTTAGAACTTATTTTGATGAGAAACAAAATTCTGCGTACACAATAACCACTTTAAAATTAAAAAATCCAAATATTGAACTTAATTTCAAAACATTCTTGAATGAAAATCCAAATGTGACAGGAATTTTTGTTACCACGTCTAAATCGTATCAAATGGCAAAAATAATAAGCGACTTTAAAATCAAAAAAATTAAAGTGGTAGGATATGATTTAATAGATGAAAATATAACGTATTTGAATCAAGGTTTTATCGATTTTATGATCCATCAAAATCAGAAAAGACAAGCGTATCTAGGAATAACATCGTTGGTTGAACATTTTCTATTTCAGAAAGAAATTCCAGAAATGATTCTTTTACCCATTGATATTGTAAACTCAGAAAATGCGGAGTATTATATGGAGTAAAGAAAAATCTACTCTTTTAAAATTAATACACCAAAGGAAGAAGCGATATGGAAATTTGGAGTTTCTGTATTTGGGTTAATCCAAGTAATCCAGTTAGGTTTAACAGATTCATTTTGTGTTTTGATGTATTTAGCTCTAAAAATACCGGTTTCTATTCTATTGTTTTTTATTAGGCTTAAACTTTTTAAAGATTCAATACTGATTGATCCCTCAACAATAAAAGAATTAGCTTTTACAGATGATTTTACTGTTAATTCATTCTTGGGCCAGTTCCAATTGAAATCAAAATTCTTATCAGGATAGGCTTTAAAATCCATTACTCTACCACGAGTGTCTATTTCTAAACAATAGTAGGGATTCATTGCAGGATCAGTTCTAAAAAAGAGTTCAACTCGATCAGAGTTTCCGATACTTTCAATACTGTCATCCTTTTTTTCTATGTGGATTTCGATATCTAAAACAGTAAAGTTAAAAAATAAATTTTCCCGATCCCAAAGCGCTTTAAATATAACTTCTTTACCTTTTTCTGTACTCCATGGGGAACAAAAATCAGTCAAAATCGGGGCGTAATCCCATTCTAAATCATCTCCATTTCCAGAGATTATCAGTTGTTTTTCTTTAATTAAATGTACTTGATATTCTTTCATTTCTGGAATTATTTTATGCGTAATTTAGTTTTACTTAATCGCGTGTTCGAATAATTTTTTCGAAATTTAGGTAAAAGAATTTTGACTGAATCTCTTTGTCAAATTTTTTATTTTCTACTTTCCAAAATTGGAGATTGATATGGCTTTTTTCTATCGAATTAAGAACTAAGTAGCATAAAATCTAAATTAAAATTAAATTCAATATCATGAAACTGCTGTTGAATTTTTAATTTCCAAATTTCTTTTCATTTGATTGGTGTGGCCTGTTTTACTTAACAACAAGATCGAATATGTTGCTGTTCTTTTACCAAGAAACTAGAATTTTATTTAAAAAAAACGTTTCATGTACTATTTATGTGCTCAAGAACATAAACAACATGTGTTCGAGCACATTTTTTGTGTTTTTCTTGGTTAGTAAAAATATAATCTATAGTTTCGTTAAGTATTAAACAATAACATCTCTTTTTTCAGATCAAAATTCGATGTTTTTAAAGATCATTTAAGAGAATAAATGGAGCAATTTGCATTCAAAAAAGAGGTTAGGTTGATACTAAAGTTAGCTCCGTAAAGAAATTATAAATTAAATTTTTAGCGTTCATTTTTCTTTATTAAAAAAAAACAGACTTTATTATCTAATGGCTACTGTACTTTAGTAGAGTAATTTAGATATCAATGTATACTTGTTTTTATTCAATACAGCAGTTTTATTGAATGTTATTGTTGCAATTTTATTTTAAAATAGAAAGATAGATTTGAGCTTAATGCAGTTGCCGTTCTTAAAAATGTTGATGAATAATTTTAGGAATTTAAAAAAGAATGGGTAAGAGGTTATTGTTTTTTCAATTGCCATTGGATAGCTAAATTTTTCGTAAGCATAAAATAGGATTAAAAAAAAATCAAACAGTATAAAAAATAGAGATGAAAATAAGATTCTTAACAAAACTAGCAGCAATCATATTCTTGATTCCCCTTACATCTTGCAGCGGTATTGAAAAAAGTGATGAGGTAGGTGATAATGATTCTAAAATGGTATCCACAATTTCTTTGCCTCTTGGTGGAAATGCTTTTAGTTCTATTCCTTTTGCAGGAATTAAAACTATTACAAAAAATGGAATTGAGGATTGGGCTAATTCTGAAGAATATTTCACTGCTTATTTTCGAGTTTCTGAACCTGGAGTTTTTCAATTTTCAATAAATAAGGAGTCACTAGTAGTTCTTGGGAAATCAACTTTAGAATTCACCATTAACAATGAATCCAAAAGAGTAGAATTTAACGAGACTAAAAAAGATTCTTACCAAATAGGACGTTGGGTAATTAAGGAGCCAGGTTATGTTGCTTTAAAAATAAAAGGAATTAACAAGAGTAAAAGTCATTTTCCTTCTATTGCAAGCGTAACAATTAACAGTTCAATTGCTAAAGAAAAAATTGCATTTGTTCAAAATGACGAAGGTAGTTTTTATCATTGGGGCAGAAGAGGACCTTCTGTACATTTAAATTATCAAGTGCCAACAGATAAGGATATTGAATGGTATTACAACGAAGTTACAGTTCCAAAAGGCCAAGATGTTATAGGTTCTTATTATATGGCAAATGGATTTGCAGAAGGTTATTTTGGTATTCAAGTCAATTCCCAAACAGAGCGCAGAGTATTATTCTCTGTCTGGAGCCCATTTGTAACAGATGATCCGGCCTCTATACCAGATTCTAAAAAAATTAAACTTCTTAAAAAAGGAGCAGGAGTAACAACTGGAGAGTTTGGCAATGAGGGTTCTGGAGGACAAAGTTATTTGAAGTACAATTGGATTGCAGGAAATACCTATAAATTTTTACTCCGTGGAACTCCTCAAAACGATAATTCAACAACCTATACCGCTTACTTTTTTGCTCCTGAATTGAACCAATGGCAATTGATAGCTAGCTTTAATCGGCCGGAGACTAATACGTATTTAAAAAGATTTCATTCATTCTTAGAAAATTTTTCTCCGGAACAAGGTGATAAATCTCGCGAAGTTTTATTCGGCAATCAATGGTATTGTGATGCGAAAGGAAATTGGACAGAGATAAATTCCGCAAAGTTCACAACAGACAATACGGGCACTATAGGATACCGTATGGATTATTCAGGAGGTCTGTTAAATAACGATTCATTCTATTTGAAGAACGGAGGCTTTTTTAATAATTTTACTAAAGCACAAAGCGTTTTTACAAGATCATTAAGTCAGAAAAGACCAGATATTGATTTTAAAGTATTGCCGTAAAGAGTACTCACGGTTTAAATTAAAAAATACAATAAAATATTACTGAATGGTAATCTAGAACTAGATTATCTGCCTTTTTTAAATAAATTAAATTATGAAATCGCCATTATCAACAGGTTTGTTGCAAGCAAACACCAATAAGTAAAAGGCGACACCATACATGACCACTAACAAATAACTTTTACATATATGAAAACTAGTATTTTTAAATTACTACTTATTTCCATTGTTTTTCTGGGATGGACAACTGTATCAGCTCAAATGATTAAAACCCCAGCTCCCAAACGACCTAAAGGTCAAACAGATGTTTTACGGCTAGCTACAGCTCCCATTCCTACGGTTCGTATTGCTTTCATCGGTTTAGGAATGCGTGGTCCAGGCGCTGTAGAACGTATGACTCATATTCCGGGGGTGGAGATTATTGCATTGTGCGATATGTTAGAGACCAATACAAAATCAGCTAATGAAATTCTTACTAAAGCAGGGCTTCCAAAAGCGCAAGAGTTTTTTGGAGATGAAAATGCTTGGAGAAAAGTAACAGCACTACCTAACGTAGATCTTGTATATGTAGCAACCGATTGGAAAAACCATGCAAATATTGGCGTTCAAGCCATGAAAGATGGTAAAAATGTTGCTATTGAAGTTCCTGGTGCCTTGACAATGGATGAAATTTGGGACTTAATTAATACTTCCGAAAAAACACGTAAGCATTGCATGCAGTTGGAGAATTGTGTATACGATTTCTTTGAGTTGACAACTCTAAATATGGTGCAACAAGGATTGTTTGGAGAAATTATGCATGCTGAAGGGGCTTATATTCACGGACTTCAGCCTTACTGGGGCGAATATTGGAATAACTGGCGTATGGATTATAATAGAAAACACCGTGGTGATATTTATGCAACCCATGGAATGGGACCGGCGTGTCAAGCATTAAATATTCACCGTGGTGACAAAATGAACTTTTTAGTTTCTATGGATACTAAAGCTGTTGGAAATCCTGCTTATATTAAAGAAAAATCAGGTCAAGAAGTTACTGACTTTAGAAATGGAGATCACACGATGACTATGATTCGTACCGAAAAAGGTAAAACAATCCAAATTCAACATGATGTGACTTCCCCGCGTCCTTACAGTCGCATGTATCAAATTAGTGGGACAAAAGGGTTTGCAAATAAATATCCCGTTGAAGGATATGCTTTGGGTTCAAAGGAAGTTGGTTCAGATATTACACCCAATCATGAAAAATTAAATGCCCACAGTTTTGTTCCTGCTGATGTGAAAAAAGCTTTAATGGAAAAGTATAAACACCCAATTGTAGCTGGAATTGAAGAAAAAGCCAAAAAAGTTGGTGGTCATGGTGGGATGGACTTTGTAATGGACTATCGTTTGATTTATTGTTTACAAAACGGACTTCCGTTAGATATGGATGTATATGATTTAGCAGAATGGTCTTGTCTTGGCCCGTTAACCGAAAAATCTCTAGATAATAATTCAGCACCGGTTGAGATTCCTGATTTTACTCGCGGTGGATGGCAAAAATTAAAAGGTTTAGAGTTTTCTAAATAAAATCAATTGCAAAGAGAATTTCTGCTTTTATAGAAAGAATCCAAAAAGTTGAATAATTTTCTAATCAATGAAAAAAATGAGCTCGATGATGTATCGGGCTCATTTTTTTTAATTGACTTTATGCTTTCTAAATTACTTTATATCAATAGGACAGATGCTTTTTTGATTGTATAGTTTACTAAAAAACGAACCGCTATTGAGTGCCTGCATACAAGTTTTGAGTTGTGTAAAATAAGATTAATACAACTGTCAAAACGATTAATTCAAAATTTTTGAATTTTCCAGCAATGCAAGGTTAATATCTTTACAATTCAGTTTGTAAAATCTTTTATAGAATTATTAGATTTTAGAAAAAGAAATAACCTACAGATACTTGAAATACTTCGTTTCTATATTTACTAGAAGAATTATCTAAATTATTAATGTTTGATAATCCAAAATTATATCTTGCTCCAAAATTAAGTCCGTTTTCTAGTTTGTAACCAATTCCTAAATTAGCAGCGAAGTCAACTTTCTTAAAAGCATCTTTTACGTTTGTGCTTTCGTTTTTGGCCGAAAGTAAATATCCAATTTGTGGTCCAGCTTCAAGACTCAACCCTTTTGTTAGATAATATTTTGCCATTAACGGAACATTTAAATAATTTAATCCAACAATGTTTCCGTCACTTCCTTTAAAGCTGTAACCTTGACCGGAAAGCATAAGTTCTGGTTGAAAAGAAAATTTTTTCGCAATTGGAATCTCAGTTACTAATCCGAAATTAAAGGCAGAAACAGGTTCAAGGCTACTGGTGTTATCACCAGTAATGTTACTAATGTTAATACCTAATTTTGCACCAAATTTAATTTTTTGCGCGTTTGCATTTGTAAATCCTAAAACTGTAAGAACAGCTAGTACTAAAATTTTTTTCATAAAAATTGTTTTTTAATTATTGAAGTGCAAAACTCACACAAGAAGAACTAGAAAAGGTGCCAAAAACTTCAAATTGTATAAATCGGTACTTATTTATTTGAATTCCGATACTCATTTGGTGTTTGACCAGTAGCTTTTTTAAAAGCTTTATAAAAAGTGGTTTTTGAAGTAAAACCAGACTCTAGTCCCATCGTCAATAAATTGTAATTTTCATATTCAGAATTAGATATCATTTCCTTCACCGCTTCAACCCGATATTGATTGATGTAATTGGCAAAGTTGTCACCTGTTACCGTATTTACAATTTGTGAAACATATCCAGCACTTATACCTAGTTTTTCAGCGATTTTTTCTCTATTCAAGGTACAATCGGTATAAATATGATGTTCCTTACAAAGAAGATCAAGTTTTTGAAAATAAAGATTATCTACTGTGATAGATTCCCGATATTCTTCTGGGCTGTCATTTTCGATAATTTCCGAATTACTGTAGGAAATAGTTAAATCGTTATTTAGAAAAGTATAGATAGCATCCTTGTTTTTTGCGAGTTTGTACTTGTAAATGCCAACATATGCTGTCCAATGAATAATGAAAGTTGCAGATAAAGCTACGATACTCATAGTAGAAGAAATATCATATTGAAGAAATATGCCGACTAACCAGGTAATAATCCAAGAGAATAACAAAGATGTAAAAAGGGTTAATAAGGTAACTACCCATTTTTTTTCTTCTGAATCCTTTAAATGTCTTATCATAAAATAAGAGTAAATCAACAGAAAAGGGATGAATGTAAGGACTAAAAAAAGATGAAATAGACTCAGTATTTGAATGATAACAAGACCTGGCTCTGGAATAGTATAAATTCCTGCAACACGATCAAGATCGTTTGTAATATTAAGTAAAGCGGAAAATGCAAATGGAGCAAAACATAAATATATTTTTTGTTTGCTTTTTACAGTATCATCAATCCGATTTACAATATATAGGAATAGGAATGCAGGCAATAGTAATGCCCACTCGACATTGTCAATAAAATGTAGAAAAGGATAGGGAGTATATGCTTCTTCTAATTCAAAAACATAATTCAGTAAAAGAATAGAAAGTGTAAATAGCAAGTATGCCACATATTTATTTGAATTACTATTAAATAAGGAAGACCTTAAAATAACTAATCCCAAGATTATTCCCTGAAAAATTGCGATATTTAAAAGTGTAGTATAAATCAATTTCTTATTATAAAAGTTATTTTTTTAATCTGTTTTGGGATACCATTGAAAGGAGTCGTTTTTTAAAACATAACTTATTTCATACGAATTCACGGAACGAATTTATAGCAATACAGTTAACTTTCTTATGGGATTATGAAATGATTAACTAAAAGGACAAGCTATCCTAAGGGTTTCATTGAATAGACAAAGGTCTCCTTTGTGCGCACAATCTAAATATTTTTGTCCTTTGAACGAGATAACAAAAAAAGCTCCAGATTTCTCTGAAGCTTTTCTAGTAGTGGTAAACGGTAAAATAGCTACCAATTGTTTTTTTTTACGAAATGTTTTTCAAGAAGTGTAAAAGCTTTATTTCCTTTTGGATGAATCGTATCATAAAAAATGCAAATAAAAATAAAAATATATATCCGCTTAATAGAATGTATAGATAAAAGCCTCTTGAGAAAATGGTTTTAAAAACTGGTAAAAGCAATGTAAACCCGGCAGTATACGTGAGGTAAATGATAGGAGTAAGGATGTAATGTATTTTTTTTCTCCAACTGTAAAACTGATGTGCTAGTTTACTGTATTCTATTAATGTGAGATCAGTACTTAAATCGGCTAGCTTTTTTACGCTGATCCATTCTAAGGCTACGCGACTCACAAGCATTACAATCATAATGCACAATCCAATACTAAATTGAACATTTCTATAAGCACCTGACCAGATATAATAGGAGATTAATATTATAGAAGTCAAGCTTAAAATTATTCTGGTCCATAAATGACTGCGTTTAATTTTTTTAGTATGTGACTCCGCTTTTTTTATAATTTCGGCGGCAGTTGGTGGTGATTCAGATGCTGTCTGCTGATCCCAGATATTTTGTAATTCTTCAAATGTTTTCATTTTGTACACATTGAGTTAAACTTTTTTTGATTCTATGAATTCTAACGCGAAGGGTTTCTTCGGTTATCCCGATTACTTCTGATATTTCCTGATATTCCAAACCGTCTAAAGTCATCAGGATGATCATCTTGTTCGTTTCTTCCAATTTTTGTATGCATTGATACATTTGTCTAAGTTGCTCATCTTTTTCGCTCGAATAGGTTTCTGAAACAATCTGAGGCAGGATATCGGTCCTGATTTCTTTCTTTGAAGATGATTTTCTCAAATAAAGAAGGCAAGTGTTTACTGCAATTCTGTAAATCCAAGTGCTGATGCTCGATTCATTTCTAAAAGTGTCTAATTTTTCCCAGACTTTGATGAAGATTTCCTGAGTTGCATCAGAGGCCAATGCGGTATCGCCACAAAAATATCCTTTGCACAATCGAAATACTTTATTGTAATGCTTGTAATAAATCTCGTCGAATAGTTCTTTTTTACCCACCTTATTTTAATTCAAGTTTTACTTTATTCATAAACCATTCTGGTTGATCGTACATAACAAAATGAGCGGAGTTTGCTGCATACTCAATTTTAACAGAAGGCAGGTTTTCATACTGGGCTTTATAGGTGTTTTGTACTGTGGTAAGATCTGGATTTGAAGCAGCTAAAATTACAACAGGAATTTTAATTTTAGAAATTTCTTTTCGCAGGTCTAAATTTAGCATGTCAATATAACCGTGAACGTAAGTTTTTCGATCCACAAGATGCATCCATTCATTGATTGTTTTTTGTTTTTCTTTGTTCATGCACATAAAAGAAGTTGACTGCGAATTCATTCCGTCAAACGCTTTTTGATCCATAGTCATCATCATTTTACTTTGCGGATTGTCATACGGAATAATTTCTCCTTTGTAGTTAGGTATCATCAAAGCGGCAGTTGCAGGCAAAGCATCAACAATAATTAATTTTTTGAACAAATTGGTTTCCTGAGAGGCTAACCACAAGCTTAAAGTACCTCCTAAACTATGACCAATTAATGTAGCATTCTTAAGTTTTTTTGTTTTTACATAAGATATGACTTGATCTTTGATGGAAGCCAACCAAGGACCTTCAATTGGAGTAACATTCCCAAATCCCGCAAAAGTAAAAATATGACATTCGTTAGTTTTAGAAAGTTCGGCTACTGTTTCATTCCAAACTTCACCGGTACAACCAAAACCAGGAAACAACATTACAGGAGTTCCTTTTCCTTTTACCTCTACTTTGAAGGCGGTTTGAGCAAAAACAGATTTTGAGATCAAAAGGAAAAATGCAATAATTAAAATAGATTTCGTTTTCATAAGATGTATTTTTTTAAAGTTTACCTTTTGATACAGTACTAGATTAATTGTTACCTCAAAAAAGCATTTTTTTTTAATTTTTTTTTTTAGAGAATCAAATTTTGGCTTTAAAGTCCATTAAATCAGAGGGATTGTGAGTTTTTTAAAAGCAAAAAAACACCAGCTTTTTCAAGTGCTGATTTCTTAATAGTTCCCGCTCTCTCAGAAAAGTGTCATATAAAAAGCTTTAGAGAGTTTCGCCGACTTCGAGCCCGCAATCTGAATAAGCTTTATTAAATTTAATAGAACCGCAGATTCGCGGATCAAATAATGCCATAATCTGCGAATCTGCGGTGCAACACAGTATAAATTTACGCGAAGTCAGAGACATTCGCGAAGCAAGGGGCGGATATGAGCTCTCCTAATTCGTGTCTACAATCTGAATAAAGCTTCATTAAAGCTAAGATAAACAAAAAAAGCTTCAGATTTCTCTGAAGCTTTTCTAGTAGCGGGAACAGGACTCGAACCTGTGACCTTCGGGTTATGAGCCCGACGAGCTGCCTACTGCTCTATCCCGCGATGTGCGTTTTGTAATCTCAATAAGGCTACTTAGTAGCGGGAACAGGACTCGAACCTGTGACCTTCGGGTTATGAGCCCGACGAGCTGCCTACTGCTCTATCCCGCGTTGTTTCGGGTGCAAAGATACAATCAATTTCTGCATTTCACAACATAAATTTAAAAAAATGTTTTATTTCGTCTATTCACTTGATATGACTACCTTTGTGGCATAAATTTTAGTAGAAATGTCACATAAAGCAGGTTTTGTAAACATCATCGGGAATCCAAATGTTGGTAAATCAACATTAATGAATGCCTTTGTTGGAGAGCGATTATCAATTATTACTTCAAAAGCACAAACAACTCGTCATAGAATTCTAGGTATTGTAAACGGTGAGGATTTTCAAATGATCTTATCTGATACGCCAGGAATCATTAAGCCTGCCTACGAAATGCAGGAATCGATGATGAACTTCGTGAAATCGGCTTTTGAAGATGCTGATGTCTTGATTTACATGGTCGAAATAGGGGAGCAGGAACTTAAGGATGAAGCGTTTTTTAATAAAATCATCCACTCGAAAATTCCAGTTTTGCTATTGCTTAACAAAATTGACAATTCGAACCAAGAACAATTAGAGCAACAAGTGGCTTTTTGGACGGAGAAAGTGCCAAATGCTGAAATATATCCAATATCAGCCTTGCAAAATTTTAATGTTCCTGAAGTTTTTCAAAGAATCATTACACTTTTGCCAGAGTCGCCAGCGTATTACCCAAAGGACCAACTTACGGATAAGCCGGAGCGTTTTTTTGTGAATGAAACCATTCGTGAAAAAATCTTGTTGAATTACAGCAAAGAGATTCCGTACGCAGTTGAAATTGTTACCGAAGAATTTTTTGAAGATGACAATATCATTCGCATTCGTTCTTTGATTATGGTGGAACGCGAAACTCAAAAAGGAATTGTAATAGGTCATAAAGGTGCCGCCCTGAAAAAGGTAGGAACTGAGGCTCGTGAAGATTTAGAGAAATTCTTTGGAAAACAAATTCACATTGAGCTTTACGTAAAAGTGAACAAAAACTGGAGAAGTAACGCGAATATGTTGAAGCGTTTTGGTTATAATCAGTAGGGAGGAGTGAGAAGTGAGAAGTGAGAAGTGAGGAGTGAAAAGTGAGAGGTGAGAAGTGAAAGGTGAGGAGTGAGAAGTGAGGAGTGAGGAGTGAATTGATTGTAATTTTTTAGTTTTCATTTAAATGCAAAACATTAAAATCAGTACTAGAGTTAGTCTCTTGTACTGATTTTTTTTTAGCCCAGAGCGAAAAGGAAACCCCGCAGCGAAAAAAGGATGCTGTTGCTGCGCGTGTAGAGCGACCAAAGGAAGCTCCTGCACGGGCTTTGCAACAGCTCCTTGAGGCGCGAGGAGTTGTATTGTAGCGCTGGAAAAGCTCCTGAAGATTTTAAAAGCGATAAAAATATTTTGATAAATGATATATTTTTATTGTTTTTCAATAAATATTGATATATTTGTGCTTTAATTTTAAATACTTTGTATCATGTCTAGAAAAACCAATTTTGTTTTTAAAGTAGTGCAAGTGGTATCTTGGATTATTTTTGTGGGTCTTTGCATCCAGGCGGGTGGCTTTATTTTTAACACTGTTTTTACGTTGCTGCTCAATCCAGCTGGGGCAAGTAAGTTTTGGACAGAAGTTGATTTGGCAGCTTTGTATCATTTCAACCAGTCGCATTATGTGACTTTGACTGTTTTAATGTGTATTGTTACGGTGTTGAAAGCGGTATTGTTTTACAATATTGTACTTGTTTTTCACAGTAAAAAAATTGATTTGGCACAGCCGTTTAATGATTCTCTGAAAAAATTTATTGATTTGGTGGCTACTATTTCTTTTGGAATTGGGCTTTTTTCGGTGTGGGGAGCAGGCTTTACAAAGAATTTAATTGAGGGCGGACTACAAATGCCTAACATTGCCGATTTAAGTTTTGGTGGTGGTGATGTGTGGTGGTTTACCAGTGTAATTTTATTGGTGATTGGGCAAATTATAAAAAAGGGAATCGAAATGCAGCAAGAAAACGAACTAACCATTTAAGTTATGGCAATAATTGTAAACCTAGATGTGATGATGGCCAAGCGCAAGATGTCACTGAATGAGCTTTCGGAGAAGGTAGATTTAACCTTGTCAAATTTATCCATATTAAAAACAGGAAAGGCTAAGGCGGTTCGGTTTAGTACTTTGGAGGCTATTTGTAAAGCCTTAGATTGCCAGCCAGGGGATATTTTAGAATATTCGAAGAACGAATAAATACAAAGGGTAGTGGTAAGGTTGTGAGTTTTGTTTTGAAGATGAGGTGGTTAGGTTTTGCTAATGTGGCTAATATTCGAAAAAAATTGATAATCACGCTTTTAAACACTACCTTTGCCACCCGAAACGGAAAAATAAGGTTTCGGAAAAACGAATTTTCAAATTATATTATGAATAACATTGTTGCGATAGTAGGAAGACCTAATGTAGGGAAATCGACCCTTTTTAATAGGCTGATACAAAGAAGAGAAGCTATTGTAGATTCAGTATCTGGGGTGACCCGCGATAGAAACTATGGTAAAAGCGAGTGGAACGGAAAAGAATTTTCTGTAATTGATACTGGTGGTTATATAAAAGGTTCTGATGACGTGTTTGAGGGCGAGATCCGCAAACAAGTTGAACTGGCTATTGATGAGGCCGATGTAATCATTTTTGTGGTTGATGTTGAGGAAGGCATTACGCCTATGGATGATGTTGTGGCGCGCTTGTTGCGTAAAGTGACTAAGCCAGTTTTGCTAGCGGTAAACAAGGTAGACAACGCCATGCGTGAGAAAGATGCCTTAGAGTTTTACAACTTAGGTTTGGGTGAATACTATACTTTTGCCAGTATATCAGGTAGTGGAACGGGAGATTTATTGGATGCTTTAATTGATGCTTTCCCAGTAAAACCAGAACCTGTTCAAGAGGAAGTGGTATTGCCACGTTTTGCAGTAGTTGGGCGACCAAATGCGGGTAAATCAAGTTTTATCAATGCCTTGATTGGTAAAGAACGTTTTATGGTAACGGACATTGCGGGTACTACGCGTGATGCTATTGATACGAAGTTTGACCGTTTTGGTTTTGAATTTAACTTGGTAGATACGGCGGGAATTCGTCGTAAGGCTAAGGTAAAAGAAGATTTAGAATTTTACTCGGTAATGCGTTCTGTGCGTGCTATTGAACATGCTGATATTTGTATCCTTGTTATTGACGCTACCCGTGGATTTGAAGGGCAAGACCAAAGTATTTTTTGGTTGGCCGAAAAAAACCGCAAAGGTGTTGTAATCTTAGTAAACAAATGGGATTTGGTTGAAAAAGATACCATGTCAACCCGCGATTACGAAGAGAAAATCAAGAAAGAATTAATGCCGTTTACGGATGTGCCAATTCTTTTTGTGTCGGCTTTGACCAAGCAGCGTTTGCTAAAAGCATTAGAAGCTACGGTAAAAGTATACGAAAACAGACAGCAGCGTATTGCGACATCTAAATTTAACGAATTCATGCTTAAGGTAATTGAGGCCTATCCGCCACCAGCTACCAAAGGGAAATATGTGAAAATTAAATATTGCATGCAGTTGCCTACACAAACGCCTCAGTTTGTATTTTTTGCCAACATGCCACAATACGTTAAGGAGCCTTACAAACGTTACCTTGAAAATAAAATTAGAGAAAATTGGGATTTTTCAGGAGTGCCAATCGATATTTATATTAGAGAGAAATAAGACTAGAAAACCACTTTGTAATGAAGTGGTTTTTTTGTTACAATAGATGCCAAAAGCCCAAGATTTGATTCTTGGGCTTTTTTTGTTTGTATTTGAACTAATTAACAGATTTATTAACCGTTTGTAGGTTTTTTATTTTTAATATAATGATTATGGTTATATTCGTAAAATAAGAGCTATTGTAATGACATGAAGCTATCTATATTAGGATAGATTGGATTTGTTTCATGGTGCATATATAATAGTTAGCCAATATTTCAAAAAAAAACCATATTGAAAACAGATAATCCCGAAATAGCAAAAATATTTACAGATTGTATCCAAAAAGCAAAATCTGAAACAAATATCTGCATGTATCCTGGATGTACTGATAAATCTATTAATTCTCACATCATGCAAAAGAACGTAATATTATCTTCGATTGCAGAAGACAAACATTTGTTGGAATTAAAAATTGACAACTTTCAAAAAGAGTATATTGTATTTAAAAAAAATGGAATTAATAAAATATATACATTTTTAGGATTTTGCAATGAACATGATACATCTGTTTTTAAGAAAATAGAAACTGAAGGAGAAATTGATTTTGATGATTACACTTCCTGTTTACTGTTTGCTTTAAGAACATTACATAATGAAATTTGGCGTAAACAAGTGGTTATAAAACTTCACGAATGTATTTTGAAAAACACAGATATAATCATTGATAGAAAGATACTGGAATCAACAATTAAGCAAAATAAGCTTGGAATTAAAGATATGGAATTTTCTAAAGATGCAATGTGGTTAGATTTAAAAAATAATACTGAATCGTTTGTATTTCAACAGCGCGAATTCGCTCTGCAAGAAATATGTCTTAATGCAATAATAAATTATGAGACACCTGAAGAGATTTATAATTACCAATTGGAACATCGAAAAGACATGGACAGATTAACTGCTATCTTTATTTCCTTTTTTCCTTATTTAGGAAAGTCTAAACTTCTAATGGGTTATCATAAAGATGATGTTAAATTAGCTAAACCATATGTCAATACATTCTTCAAGGAAAATGAAAAGCGAACATTTAGAAGGTTAACAAACATGTTTGCATTTTATGTCGAAACTTGGGTTTGCTCTACAAAATTTTATGAAGAAAAAGTTGAAGGTCTTGATAGTGAATTTCATAAATCAATGATTTTTGCTACTAAGAATGGAATTGGTAGAAAAGTATTTGATGTGAATATGTTTGAGAAAGATTTTAAAACGAAATTCAAAGATTTTATAAAAAGAAACGTCGGCTAACAGCCGTTACATGAGATTTGGGCATTAGGTTGAATTTAAAGTTGGTTTTGTACTTAGGAAATTTGTGTTTAATCGAAAAATCTTGCTTCTTTAATCCTGAACCTCGTGTAGCGCCAGAAGTTAGTGATAATGCCAAAAAAAAATGATGAAAAAGAAAGACTTCCCATTAGAATTAGGTTTAAAAGAATTATTCAATCTTGAAGATGAAAAGGAAAATACTAACTCATTAAACCAAATAATTAAGGCGTATACAGAAGTTATAGAAGCTATATATAATGATATACCAAAGTTGAAAGAAGGGGAAGTTTTTATTGAAACATTATCTGTGAAAATTTTAATTACTACAAAAAGTATCATTGAACTTGCTAAAGGCTATACTTTAGAAACAGAACGAAAAATAAGTCCAATTCAATTTTTAGATTTTTCTTCGATAAATATCTTAACTAGAGCAATAATAGAAAGTTTCCTAACTATGGAATATCTTTTCTATAATAATTTATCTGACGAAGAGAAATATTTTCGTTTTTTAATATGGCGGATTTCGGGTTATAAATCAAGACAAAATTTTTTTGCAGAAAAAGATAAAGATTTAATAAGAAATGAAATTCAGGAGAAATTAGATACTGAAATTAATGAAATTAATGAATTATTGAGAGAAGCAAAAAAATCGAAATACTTCAAAGGTTTAGACAAAAATCATTTATTTAAACTTGATAAATATGGAGTTCCTCGCTTAGAAAGTTGGAACACTTTACTAAATAATAG
>NZ_QKNZ01000005.1:0-128105 GCF_014156605.1 Flavobacterium sp. SOK18b | reverse complement strand
GTAATAGGTAAACGGTGCTTGTACGAGGTTTTATTTAAAAAGCTACGATTTTAATAATTTAAGTTTCATTTTTAATTTAATAATGAATTTTTACTTTCGAATAGGAATTAAAAATGTTATTTGTGTTTTAAATATGTAGTCGGCAATGCATATTTGCAGTTCCCGTTTGTTTAACAATTAAATAGAATAAGTATGTGTGGAATATTGGCCATCATTGGTAAAGGAAAAGAAGTGCAATTGGTTAGAGATCTCTCTAGTCGAATGTCACATCGTGGACCTGATGAACGGGATTTGTATGCCATGCCTAATGGTCATTATTTAAGCCATGAGCGACTTTCTATAATTGACTTGTATTCAGGAAAACAACCTATTCAAGGGACAGCTACTGCTTATATGGTTCACAATGGTGAAATATATAATTACTTGGAATTGAAGCAAGAATATTTGAGTAACCATCTATTTCGTACCCAATCTGATTCGGAAGTTATTGTGCATCTTTATGAAGAGTTTGGATATAATTTTTGTGATAAATTAGACGGAGATTTTGCTTTTGTAATCATTGATGGGGATGATTATATGGCAGCAAGAGATCCGTTGGGTGTGAAACCCCTGTATTATGGTTTAGATGAAAGAGGCAGGATGTACTTTGCTTCAGAGATGAAAGCTATTGCGGATCAATGCAAAACCTTTTCAACTTTTCCGCCAGGGCATTATTATACCGCAAAAACAGGTTTTGTAAAATATTACAAGCCAGAATATGAGTCTTTTGTAAATGAATACCAAGATGTAGATTATCAATTACTCCGTGAATATCTGACTACTGCTACTCAAAAAAGGCTAATGGCAGATGTTCCATTAGGGGTTTTGTTATCAGGTGGTTTAGATTCGTCATTAACAACAGCAATAGCTTCCCGTTTACTTAAAAATCATTCTGAACCCTTGCATTCCTTTGCAATAGGAATAGATGAAAATGCTCCGGATATTGTTGCAGCTAGAAAAGTGGCTAATTTTTTAGGAACACAACATCATGAAGTTTTTTTTACAGTGAAGCAAGGTATTGAAGTGCTTGAACAAATTATTTACCAAATAGAAACATATGATGTAATCTCAGTGAGAGCAAGTGTTCCAATGTATTTTTTGTCTAAAGTTATTGTTGGAAAAGGGATTAAAGTAGTTTTATCTGGCGAAGGTGCCGATGAAATTTTTGGAGGATATTTGTATTTTGCAAATGCTCCTTCAGTGGCTGATTTTCAACGTGAAACAATAGAGAGAGTACAAAAAATATTTACTGCCGATTTGTTGAGAGCTGATAAAGCAACAATGGCTCACGGTCTTGAAGCCAGATTACCTTTTTTAGATCAAGCCTTTTTGGATCTTGCCATTCGAGTTAATCCAGAGCAAAAACTACCTAAAACGTATGGTGGTAAAGAAAAATATATTTTACGAAAAGCATTTGACACTCCTGATGATACTTATTTACCAGATGAAATCTTGTGGAGGCAAAAAGAACAATTTTCGGATGGAGTAGGCTACAGTTGGGTCGATGAATTAATTGCTTATTGTGCAACTCAAGTGTCTGATGAACAATTGGCAAAAGCGTCGACAACTTTTCCATATAATTCGCCTACAACAAAAGAAGCTTATCTTTATCGTTCTGTTTTTCAAAAGCATTTCCCTCAATTGAGTGCTGCCCAAACAGTAAGAAAGTGGATTCCAAAGTGGCAAGAAAATTTAGATCCTAGTGGAAGAGCTAATGCTGCTCACGAAGAATCAGCATACGCCGGAAAAGCGTAAATTTTAAATACGATATTCATTATTTTATCTTGAAAGATTTTCAAAACCACCTGTAAACAGTGGTTTTTGAAAGTCTTTTTTTGTGCTTCCTAATTTTTTATTTTGTTAATCATACGGAATGAGCGAGACGACCCATTTTTCAATCTATTTTTATAAACAAATGTTAATAACTTAAAGCCTTTAAAACTGATTTTAACGGTAATATAATTTGCGTTTTTATATATTTGCGTGTTATACAAAAATTACATTTTTAGAATAAAGATATGAGCGAAGAAATCAAGAAGGACAATTATTCAGCGGATAGTATTCAAGCATTAGAAGGAATGGAGCACGTAAGGATGCGTCCATCAATGTATATAGGTGATGTAGGTGTAAGAGGTTTGCACCACTTGGTATATGAAGTAGTAGATAACTCTATTGATGAGGCTATGGGTGGCCATTGCGATACCATTAGGGTAGATATCAACGAAGATGGTTCGATTTCTGTTGAAGATAATGGTCGTGGAATTCCTGTTGGTATTCACAAAAAAGAAGGGGTTTCTGCGCTTGAAGTTGTAATGACAAAAATTGGTGCAGGTGGAAAATTCGATAAAGATTCTTATAAAGTATCTGGAGGTTTACACGGTGTGGGTGTATCTGTAGTAAATGCATTATCAAACCATTTAAGAGCAACTGTTCATAGCAGTGACGGTAAAATATACGAGCAAGAATACGAAAAAGGGAAAGCGTTATATCCAGTAAAACAAATTGGAGAAACGACAAAGAGAGGTACGATTGTAACTTTTTACCCTGATCCAACTATTTTTACTCAAACTATTGAGTATTCTTATGATACACTTTCGGCGCGTATGCGTGAATTGTCTTTCTTGAATAAAGGAATTACAATCACTTTTACTGATAAAAGAGAATTAGATAAAGATGGGAATTTTGTTTCTGAAGTTTTTCATTCAGATGAAGGATTAAAGGAGTATATCCGTTATTTAGATGGTAATAGAGAACCTATTATTGCGCATGTAATATCAATGGACCACGAAAAGGGAGAAATCCCTGTTGAGGTAGCTTTGATCTATAATACCAGTTATACCGAAAATATTTTTTCATACGTAAATAATATCAATACGCATGAAGGAGGAACGCACTTGCAAGGTTTTAGAACGGGTCTAACTCGATCTTTGAAAAAATATGCTGATGCATCTGGAATGTTGGATAAATTAAAGTTTGATATTTCTGGGGATGATTTCCGTGAAGGTCTTACGGCTATTATATCTGTCAAGGTTGCTGAACCACAGTTTGAGGGTCAGACTAAAACGAAACTTGGAAACAGAGAAGTTGTTTCTCCAGTAAGTCAGGCAGTAAGTGAAATGATCGAAAATTATTTGGAAGAAAATCCAAATGATGCTCGAATAATAGTTCAAAAAGTAATACTTGCAGCTCAAGCCCGTCACGCAGCTAAAAAAGCTCGTGAAATGGTACAGCGTAAAACCGTAATGGGTGGAGGCGGATTGCCAGGTAAACTTTCAGACTGTTCTGAGCAAGATCCTGCAAAATGTGAAGTATATCTTGTCGAGGGAGATTCGGCAGGTGGAACCGCCAAGCAAGGACGTGATCGCGCCTTTCAAGCAATTTTGCCATTACGTGGTAAAATTTTGAACGTAGAAAAAGCAATGCATCACAAAGTTTTTGAAAACGAAGAGATTCGAAATATCTTTACAGCACTTGGTGTTACAATTGGAACCGAAGAAGACAGTAAAGCATTAAATATATCAAAGTTACGTTACCACAAAGTAATTATTATGTGTGATGCCGATGTCGATGGTAGTCACATTTCTACGCTAATCTTAACGTTTTTCTTCCGTTTCATGAAAGAGTTAATAGAGGAAGGTCACGTATACATTGCAGCACCACCTTTATATTTAGTTAAAAAAGGAAATAAAAAGGAATATGCTTGGAACGATGTACAACGCGATCAGGCGAATGAAAGAATGGGTGGAAGTGCAGGAATTCAACGTTATAAAGGTCTTGGAGAAATGAATGCCGAACAATTATGGGAAACGACTATGGATCCAAGCTTTAGAACATTACGTCAGGTAACTATTGACAGTTTAGCCGAAGCAGATAGAGTTTTTTCTATGTTAATGGGTGATGAGGTTCCTCCAAGAAGAGAATTTATAGAGAAAAATGCAGTATATGCTAATATTGATGCTTAATTTTAAAATACAATAGAAGCCAATAAACATTAAATAACCAAAATAACAATTAACCGAATAAACTTAATAATATGAAAGTTACCATTGTAGGCGCAGGAAATGTAGGTGCGACATGTGCTGATGTGATTTCTTATAGAGGAATTGCTAGCGAAGTAGTTTTGCTGGACATAAAAGAAGGTTTTGCCGAAGGTAAAGCGCTCGATATTATGCAATGTGCAACAAATACAGGTTTTAATACTAAAGTGTCTGGCGTTACAAATGATTATGCAAAAACTGCTGGAAGTGATGTAGTGGTAATTACATCTGGAATCCCTAGAAAGCCAGGTATGACACGCGAGGAGTTAATAGGTATAAATGCAGGAATTGTGAAAACGGTTGCTGAAAATGTATTGAAACATTCTCCAGATACCATAATAGTTGTAGTTTCAAATCCTATGGATACAATGACTTATTTGGCATTGAAATCTACAGGATTGCCAAAAAATAGAATTATAGGAATGGGTGGGGCTTTAGATAGTTCTCGCTTTAGAACGTATTTGTCTTTGGCTTTAGATAAGCCAGCTAACGATATTTCAGCAATGGTTATTGGTGGTCACGGAGATACAACAATGATTCCTTTAACAAGATTGGCTTCTTATAATGGGATACCCGTATCTCAGTTTTTATCAGAAGAAGAGTTGCAAAAAGTAGCTGCCGATACTATGGTGGGTGGTGCTACACTTACAGGTTTACTCGGTACTTCAGCTTGGTATGCTCCAGGAGCTTCTGTTGCTTTTTTAGTAGATAGTATTTTGAACGATCAAAAGAAAATGATTGCGTGTTCCGTTTTTGTTGAAGGTGAGTATGGTCAAGAAGATATTTGTATCGGTGTACCGTGTATCATTGGTAAAAATGGTGTAGAAGAAATTCTGAATATTGAATTAAATGATTCTGAAAAGGCTTTGTTTGCCAAAAGCGCTGATGCTGTGCGACAAATGAACGATGCCTTAAAGGACATTTTATAGAAATACCAAATGTATAGGAATTCAAAGACTGCTAGTTGCATAGCAGTCTTTTTCTTGATATTAATCAATAAATAAATTGGTTAATCATAACCTTAATTATATATTTGCTCGGTTTAAAAAAAATACTACGGTACAAAATCTATTTTTTTTCTTGTTTGTAATAATTAAAAAACTGATTTTCAATGCTTAAGTTGAAATTATAATATAAAATAATTAATTTTTAGTAATAATGCAGAATAAAGGACTTATTAAATTTTTCGCAATTCTATTTGCATTGGTAAGTATTTACCAACTTTCTTTCACTTTTTTGGCCAATAACATCAAAAGTGATGCTAAAGTTTTTGCAGGAGATAATCCTGATAAAGAGTTGAAATATTTAGATTCTATTGGTAAAGAAAAAATATTAAACCTTGGATTTACTGATTTTACATATGATGAAGTAAAAAACAAACAAATCAACAAAGGTCTTGACTTAGAAGGAGGAATTAACGTAATTCTTCAAATTTCTATCAAAGATGTTTTGAGAGGTTTATCAAACAACTCTAAAAATCCAGTTTTTAATAAGTCGCTAGCTGATGCTTCGGCTAATTTTGAAGGAAACAAAACATATTTAGATAAATTTTACGAGGCTTTTGATGCCAATTCAAAAGGAACTGTAAAATTAGCTTCTCCTGATATTTTTGCAAACAGATCTTTGCAAGGTGAAGGTGGTGTGAGTTTTCAAATGACTGATGCTGAGGTTCAAAAAGTTATCAAGAGAAAAGTAGACGAATCTATTGAAAGTGCTTTTAAAGTACTAAGAGAGCGTATTGACAAATTTGGAGTAACGCAACCTAACATTCAAAAATTAGGAGAAACAGGAAGAATTCTTGTGGAACTTCCTGGTGCTAAGGATGTTGATAGAATTAAAAAATTATTAGGAGGTAAAGCACAACTTGAATTTTGGGAAACGTACAAAATTGAAGAAGTTGGTAATTTCTTAATTGCTGCTAATGAAGCATTGAAAAAAACTGAAATCAAAACAAATGTTGTGAAGCCAGTTGTAAAAGATTCATTAAGCGCGTTATTAACTGATACAAAAGATTCAACAGCTGCAAAAAAAGGACAAAATCCTTTGTTTGATAAAATAGTAAGTCAAGGAGGCGGACCAGTTTTAGGTTTGTTTTCTCCTAAAGATACTGCTACTATTAATGCGTATTTTAAAAGACAGGATATAAAAATTTTATTACCTGCAACATTGACTTACGCTAAGTTTGTTTGGGGTAAACCTCTTAATATTACTGATGATAAGCAAAAGCAAATTGAAGTAGTAGAATTATACGCTTTACGCGGTAACAGAGATAACAACCCAGCAATGGTTGGCGCTGTTGTAACAGATGCAAAAGATACTTTTGATCAGTTAGGAAAACCTGCTGTTTCAATGCAAATGAATTCTCAAGGTGCTAAAGGTTGGGAAGAATTAACAGGTAGAGCATTTACTCAAAAAAGTAATATAGCCATTGTTTTAGATAATGTAGTGTATTCTGCTCCAGGAGTAACTAGTGGACCTATTTCAGGTGGAAGATCTGAAATTTCTGGTGCATTTGACGTAACAGAAACTAAGGATTTAGCTAACGTACTTAATGCGGGTAAATTACCAGCTTCGGCTGATATTATTCAGTCAACTGTAGTAGGTCCTTCATTAGGTCAGGCTTCTATTGACGCTGGATTGACATCATCAATCATTGGATTTTTACTAGTTTGTTTCTGGATGGTTTTTTACTACGGAAAAGCAGGTTGGTATGCTAACTTAGCCTTATTATTAAACTTATTGTTTTTGTTCGGTATTATGGCAAGTTTTGGTTTTGTATTAACATTGCCAGGTATTGCAGGTATTGTATTGACTTTGGGTACAGCGGTAGATGCGAACATCATTATATACGAAAGGGCTAAAGAGGAATTACGTGATGGTAAATCTTTATCAGAGGCTGTATCTTCGGCCTACGGATGGCATGGTGCAATGCGTTCTATCATTGATGCAAACGTTACACACGTATTAACTGGTGCGATCTTGTTTATTTTTGGAACAGGTCCAATTAAAGGTTTTGCATTAACATTACTTATAGGTATAGCGACATCATTATTTACATCAATTTTTATTGCAAGGATTTTTATTGATAAAAATATCGCTGGAAAAGCTGATTTAACGTTCTGTACCAATATGACTAAAAATTGGTTTACAAACTTTAACTATGACTTTATCAAAATCAAAAAATTTACTTACATCTTCTCTTCAGTTGTTGTAGTTGTAAGTTTGATTTCTATTTTCTTTGTTAATGGTTTAGATCAAGGAGTTGATTTTGTGGGAGGTAGAACTTTTCAAGTTAAATTTGAAAAATCAATAGATGCTTCTGTAGTTTCAGAAGAATTATCAACGGCATTTGGTACTCCAGTAGAAGCTAAAGTTCTAGGTGATGATGATCAATTGAAAATCACTACTAAGTATAAAATTAAAGAAGATGGTATTGCAGTAGATAAAGAGGTGAATGAAAAATTATACAATGCACTAGCTAAGTATTTTCCAAACACATCTTATGATAAATTTACCAATACTTTTGATGGTAAGAAAGTTGGAGTGTTACAAGCTTCTAAAGTTGGTGCTTCTATCTCTGAGGACATCAAAACAAATTCTTACTGGGCTGTTTTAGGTGCTCTTGCAGTTATCTTTTTATACCTTATGATCTCTTTCCGTAAGTGGCAGTATTCATTAGGTGCGATTGCAGCCGTAGCGCATGACGTTATCTTTGTATTAGGAATTTACTCTTTATGTTATAAATTCATGCCTTTCCACATGGAAATGGACCAACACTTTATTGCTGCTATTCTTACTGTAATTGGGTATTCAATGAATGATACCGTAATTGTATTTGACAGAATTAGAGAGTTTATTTTAGGAAAAAGAAAAGGAAGTTTTGAGAGTATTGTAAATGCATCGATTAACACTACTTTATCAAGAACTTTAAATACTTCATTGACAATGATTTTAGTACTATTGACTATGTTCCTTTTTGGAGGTGAGTCAATCAGAGGATTTATTTTTGCAATGTTAGTAGGTATTATTGTGGGTACATATTCATCTTTATTTATTGCTACCCCAGTTGTAGTAGATACTTTTACTAAAGAGGATAAAAGCACAATTGAAAAAGAACATGCTGCAGAATAATTTATAGTAGTATTGCTATTAAAAAAAAAGGTTCAACGTAAGTTGAACCTTTTTTTGTTATTATTGTACCTTAATATTTAATCTCTTTGCATGAAATCGTATTTGTTTTTTATTTCAACCTATTGGATGATTGCTTTTTCCTTTGTGAGTTATGCTCAGGAGATTCAGGATGATACAAAAATTGGTTTTTCCATAGGATATGGTAGTGAGTTTAAAAATAGAAATTATACCTATTCAAATCAATATTTAAAGTTACAATTTTTGACCACTTTTAAAAAGACTAAAAAATTTAGCTATGATTTGGTTCTGCAACCTGAGTATAATAGAGGTACACATCAACTTTTAAATCTCTACTTTGTTAAACCTGAAGAGGAAAATTATATTGAAAAAAGAGAAAAGTATACGAAATTAAAGACCTGTAATGAATATGTTCTGAATGTAGGATTGTTGATGCGTTTTTCTTTTTCAAAAAGATCTAATTTGTATATGCTGGGAAGTGTAGGTCCAATGTATATTGATACTGCAACAGAGCGATTATCAAAAGGTTTTGCTTTTGCAGATGTTTTAGCTTTGGGTTTTAACTATAAAATGGGACAGTTTATACTAGATGTAAGACCTAATTTAAGGCATACTTCTAATGCAGGGCTTCAAAGTAATAATTCTGGTTTTAATACTAGAAATTTGGAGTTTGGCATTCTTTTTATGCCAAAAAAAAAGCGTTAAATCTCTATTGAATTAACGCTTTTTGTATAAGAAATATGTTTGTCTAATTTTTTTTAGCTTTGATAACAAAATACAAGCCTATTAATACAAAGGGTATACTAAGCCATTGTCCTGTTGAAAATAACCCAAGTGCATTTTCAAAACCTCCTTGGCTTTCCTTAACAGATTCAACGATGAATCGAATTGTGAATAAAAGGACTAAGAACATCCCAAATATATAACCACTGTAATTTCTTTTATCGGTCTTCCAATACAAGAAAAATAATGCAGCAAATACAAAAATATAAGCAAAAGCTTCGTACAGCTGAGTTGGGTGTTTAACGGGTACTTGTTCTAGTAGTGTTGCAAACTTTGGGTCATTTGCAATAGCATTATAGGCATCGTTAGGATTGGCTATTTGTGTGCTACTAACAGCATCTTGCGGGCTAAAATGATCTCTTAAAAATCGGATTCCAAAAGGTGAATTAGTAACGTTTCCTATAATTTCGGAGTTAAAGAAGTTTCCTAAACGTACAAAAATAGCGCCACTAGCAACCGGAATAACAACGCGATCTAATATCCATAATTGAGGCCTTTTTAAAATATTTTTGCTGTAAAAATACATGGCAATGATGATAGAAATAGCAGCACCATGACTAGCCAATCCTTGAAATCCTGTAAATTCCCATCCTTGAATAATATTAAATAGTGATTCGTTTGGGTTTTCTTTAACTGGTAATAAAATTTCTGGTAAATGGTTGCGATAATATTCCCAATCGTAAAAAAATACATGGCCTAAACGAGCTCCTGCTAAGGTAGCAAGGACAGTCCAAATGAATAAAGAATCTAGTTTTTCAATAGATTCTCCTTCTCTATCAAAAATGTGTTTCATGATATACCAGCCTAAACCAAAGGCTACAACAAACATTAAACTGTAAAATCTAATCATGAAAAAACCTAAATCAATTCCTTCTGATGGGTTCCAAACTAAGTTTAATGCGTGTGTCATGTGTTTTTTTTAATTTTGTATCGTAAAAATAGTGATTATTATAAGAGAAGATATTAACTCTTTGTTGTTTTTTTGGGTACTGGATCATATCCTGTTTTTCCCCAAGGATGACAGCTAAAAATACGTTTTACACCAAGAAAAGTTCCGTAAAATAAACCATGTACTTGCAAAGATTCAATCATATAATGTGAACATGTAGGTTCAAAACGGCATGCTGCTGGTGTAAATGGAGAAATTGCGACTTGATAAAACCGTACTAAAAAGACAAACGGAAAAATTACAACTTTTTTGATCATGTTTTTTGCTTGTCTCTTATAAACTAGTTAATGCTAAACGTAGTTCCCTCTTTACCGTCTTTTAATTGAATTCCAAGTGCAATTAATTGATCTCGAATTTGATCGGACAAAGCAAAGTTTTTATTTTCTCTTGCTTGTTTTCTCATTTCGATAAGCATGTTTACGGTGCCTTCTAATTTATTATTTGTAGTATCTGATATTTTTTCATCTTCTAATCCTAAAACATCAAATACAAAACCTTGCATTGTTGTTGTAAAAAGCTCTAAATCCTCTTGATGTAGCGTTTCTTTATTGTCTTTTAAAAGATTTACGAATCGAACACCTTCAAATAATTGTGCAATTAAGATAGGGGTATTAAAATCATCGTTCATAGCATCGTAACATGATTGTATCCAGGCAGGAATGTCTATCGTACTTGCATTTGAAACAGGAATTTCTGAAATTGAATTCATAGCTTCCATAAGTCTTTTAAAGCCTTTTTCAGCTGCAACAATAGCGTCATCAGAAAAATCAAGAATACTTCTGTAATGTGCCTGTAACATAAAAAAACGCGCTACTGATGCTGAGAAGGCCTTACTTAAGATCGTGTTTTCACCGGTCAAAATCTCTCGGGGTAAAATATTATTACCGGTAGATTTTGCCATTTTTTTACCATTTAGTGTTAGCATATTTGCATGCATCCAATAGTTCACAGGAGTTTGTCCTGTGCAAGCCTCATTTTGTGCAATTTCACATTCGTGATGTGGAAACTTTAAATCCATCCCTCCACCGTGAATGTCAAAATGATTTCCTAAATATTTAGTACTCATTGCGGTACATTCTAAATGCCATCCTGGGAAACCATCACTCCATGGTGAAGGCCAGCGCATGATATGTTGTGTTTCTGCTTTTTTCCAAAGCGCAAAATCTTGAGGATTTCTTTTATCACTTTGCCCATCAAGATCACGTGTATTAGCAAGCATATCTTCAATGTTACGACCACTTAATTTTCCGTAATTGTTTGTTTCGTTAAATTTAACTACATCAAAATATACAGAACCATTCGCTTCATAACCTATTCCTGAAGCAATTATTTTTTTTACAATTTCAATTTGTTCAATGATGTGTCCTGTGGCAGTAGGTTCGATACTTGGAGGTAAAAAATTAAAGTCACTCAAAATATCATGAAAATCTACGGTGTAGCGTTGAACTACTTCCATAGGTTCTAGTTGTTCTAGACGCGCTTTTTTTGCAATTTTATCTTCTCCTTCATCTACATCGTCTACAATATGACCAACATCCGTAATGTTACGCACGTAGCGAACTTTATAATCTAAATGCAAAAAATATCTAAAAATCATATCAAAAGACATGAATGTTCGTACGTTTCCTAAATGGACATTGCTATATACCGTTGGACCACATACGTACATGCCTACATTTCCCTCAATTATAGGTTCAAAAAGTTCTTTTTCTCCAGATAATGAATTGTAAATTCTGAGTTTTTGGTTGCTGTATAATGGCATTTCGACTTATTGTTTTTCTCATTTAATCCCACCTTTTATGTATGGGCTAAAAATGTGAATGAATAATTAATAATTACTTATTGCGTTCTTGTACTTTTTGATATTTATTCTTGAATAAGTGAGTACAGTTTTAGAATTTGGTTTCTAATTTAATGTAGTCTAAGAACTCTCTTCTAGTAACTGCATCTTTGAATTTTCCTCCAAATTCTGAAGTTACAGTACTACTTTCAATATCACTAATACCTCTAGAGTTCACGCAAAGATGTTTTGCGTCTATAACACAAGCTACATCTTCAGTTCCAAGCGCTACTTGTAATTCTTGCACAATTTGCATGGTTAAACGCTCTTGAACTTGAGGTCTTTTTGCATAATATTCTACGATACGATTCATTTTGGATAAACCAATAACTGTTCCGTTTGAGATATAGGCTACATGAGCTCTACCTATTATTGGTAATAAATGATGTTCACAAGTAGAATACACGATAATATTCTTCTCTACCAACATTTCTCCATATTTGTAATTGTTGTCAAACGTAGATGCTTTTGGTTTTCTATTAGGATTTAAGCCGCCAAAAATTTCTTTCACAAACATTTTTGCTACTCTATTTGGGGTTCCTTTAAGACTATCATCTGTTAAATCCATTCCTAGGGTTAGTAGTATGTTTTCAACATCTTTTTTTATTTTTTCGATTTTGTCATCATCAGAGATGTCAAATGCATCTTTTCTAATTGGATTTTTTGCGGACAAACTCACGTGATTGTCACCTATTTCGTCTTGAAATTCTTCGTTTTTTATCATTAAAAGAAACTATTATAGTGGGTATATTTATTCAAGCGGTAAAGATAATAATAAATAACAAAGTTTTTCAATGACGCTTACTATTTAAGAGTACTTTATGGCTTTGCCATTTGTATTTTACTGTTTTATTCTAAAAAAAAGAAAGGCAAATCTACTGTAGATTTGCCTTTCTTTTTATAGATAAAATTTTTTTATAACGCGTTGTAAGCAGGAATTGCAGCTTTTAAAATGGCAACTGCTTTTATTAAATCTTCTTTCTTTAAAACATACGCAATTCTAACTTGATTTAGTCCCATTCCTGGAGTTGAGTAAAAACCAGCAGCTGGTGCAACCATTACAGTTTCTCCATTCAAATCAAAACTTTCTAGTAACCACTGTGCAAAAGCATCAGCGTTATCTATTGGCAATTGTGCGATACAGTAAAAAGCACCTTTTGGCTTGCTAATCACAACACCATCTATTTTGTTTAATTCTTCAATTAGGGTATCACGTCTTTCTCTATATTCTGATATAACTTCGTCAAAATAAGATTGTGGTGTGTCTAGAGCTGCTTCGCTAGCAATTTGTTCAATAGTGGGAGGACTCAAACGTGCTTGTGCAAATTTCATAGCCGCTGCCATCACTTCTTTGTTTTTTGATGTGATACAACCTATTCTTGCGCCACACATACTGTAACGTTTTGATACAGAATCAATCATTATGGCGTGCTCCTCAAGTCCAGGAATACTCATTACAGAATAATGTACATCACCATCGTATGTAAATTCACGGTACACTTCATCAGATATTAAGAATAAATCATGCTTTTTTACAAGTTCTGCCAGTTGCAAAATTTCTTCTTTTGAGTATAAATAACCTGTTGGATTTCCAGGATTACAGATTAAAATTGCTTTTGTTTTTGGTGTAATTAACTTTTCAAAGTCGGCTATGGCAGGTAATGCAAAACCGTTTTCGATAGTTGATATTACTGGAACAACGGTAACACCTGAAGCAGTTGAAAAACCATTGTAGTTTGCATAAAAAGGTTCAGGAATAATAATTTCATCCCCTTGATCCATGGTGCTTCCCATTGCAAAAAGTAATGCTTCAGAACCTCCAGTGGTAATTATAATATTTTCTGTAGATACATCAATACCTTGTTGGGTGTAATAATTCGATAATTTTTTACGATACGATTCATTTCCAGCAGAATGACTGTATTCTAAGATGGTTAAGTCAATATTTTTTACAGCTTGCATTGCAACTTCAGGAGTTTTTATGTCCGGTTGTCCAATGTTTAGGTGGTATACTTTATGACCTTTCTTTTTTGCAATTTCAGAGAATGGGACCAATTTACGTATTGGTGATTCAGGCATTTGTTTGCCTTTGTTCGATATAGTTGGCATATTTTTGAATTATTGATGCACAAAATTGCGATTTTTTTTCGAAAGTAAATGCAATAAAAAGGTTTATCAATTGTTAAATCTTTATTTTTTAACTTTTTATTTATTATTTTTATGACAAATATAAATAATGAAAGCAATTCTACTTTTCTTCTTACTGTGTGTAATTTTTCCTATTTATTCTCAAGATGGTTTTCAGTTTCAAGGTAAAGCGACTAAAACGGTTGTTCCTTTTCAGTTGATTAATAATTTAGTTTTTGTACCCATAAAAGTAAACGGTGTTGAGCTTAATTTTTTATTGGACACAGGTGTTGCCGAAACCATTCTTTTTAGTCTAGAAGAAAAAAAAGAGTTCCGTTTTCTAAATACAGAGAAAATAACCTTAAGAGGTTTGGGAAGCCAAAAATCTGTAGAAGGATTAAAATCAACTAACAATACACTAGCCTTTGGTCATATGATTAATAGAAATCATTTGTTGTATATTGTTTTAGATCCAGAATTTAATTTTTCTTCTCATGTGGGTATTCCAGTAAATGGAATCATAGGTTACCAGTTTTTTAGAAATAATCTGGTAGAAATTGATTACCAGCATAAGAAAATTATTGTTTACAAGGATGATGAAAAGAATCGACTAAGGGTATCTAAAAAAGCAACTGTTTTACCCATTATAGTAGAAAAATCTAAACCTTATATATATAGTAATGTAAGTATTGATACTAGTTTTATTCCTGTTAAATTATTAATTGATATAGGTAATAGTGATGCGTTATGGTTGTTTAATAACAATGGAAATGATTTGCAAATTCCCTCTAAAAATTTTGATGACTTTCTAGGAAGGGGTTTTAGTGGAGACATTGAAGGGAAAAGAGCTAGAATAACTCGTTTTGAGCTGGGATCTTTTCATTTTGATAGTCCATTAGCTGCCTTTCCTGATAGTGTGTCTATTAAAAATGTTGAAATGGTTCCTGGTAGAATGGGATCGGTGGGAGGTGAAATTATGCGTAGATTTAAAGTGGTTTTTGATTATAAGAAACAAAAACTTTTTTTGAAAAAAAATAGTAATCTTAAAAGCTCATTTACTTATAATAAAAGCGGCATAGAGATAGAACATTACGGTCTTGTATGGGTACAAGAAACAGTAAAAATGGAAAGTGTATCTTCAAGTGTAGGTTATAGTAAAAGTAGAGGAGGAGTAACAGTTTATCCCAATGATTTTAAATACAAGTTTCAGTTAAAACCAATTTTTCAAATATCACATGTAAGAAAAAATTCAGCAGCTGCAAAATCAGGTTTGAAAAGTGGTGATATAGTTGTGAAGATTAATAGACTCAATCCTTATGAAATGACACTACAAGAGATTAGAGCTTTGTTTAAATCCGAGGATAATAAGTGGATTACTCTAGATGTAAAGCGTAATAATATACCCCTAAAATTTCAATTTCAACTGGATGATATTTTGTAGTTTATCATCCAGAGAAATAAAGAATTAGTTTGTAATGACTTCGCCTTTTATTTTTAGAGCAATTCTACCTCCTTCATAATTGACGGCATTAGATTCAACAGTTATTGTTTTTCTAATTGGACCTGGAGCCATGTTGTATTTTACACTTATTTTTCCAGTTTTTCCCGGCATTATTGGCTCGTTTGGTTTGGTTGGAACAGTACATCCGCAGGTAGATAACACATTTGTAATGATCAATGGAGCGTTTCCGGTATTTGTAAAAATAAAATCCCGAACTCCATTTTCTGTATTTTTAACTTTTCCGTAGTCAATGGTATTGTCAGGAGCTTCAAAATCAATTTTGGGTCCGTTTTGGGCAAAGCCAATACTTGAAAACAGAATTAATGTCAATAGTGTAATAGTTTTTTTCATTGTAGTTCTTGATTGGGTTAGGTAAATATACCGTGTTTATAATTATAGAACAAAATTTTATTTCTCTTTTTATAGTCTACTTAATTATTTACTTTTGTTCACTATATATAAATACAAATATCAGACCAAAGACTACAGCTGCATTTTTTGGAATGTTCAACTGTCTTAAAACTCTAAATAAAATGACTATTCCTGCACAATTTGACGCTAAAACCATTGAAAATAAGTGGTATGATTACTGGATGAAAAATAATTATTTCCATTCTGAACCCGATCATAGAACGCCATATACCATAGTAATTCCACCACCAAATGTAACGGGAGTTTTGCACATGGGTCATATGCTTAACAACACCATTCAGGATGTATTGATAAGAAGAGCACGTCTTAAAGGATTTAATGCATGTTGGGTTCCTGGTACAGATCACGCATCTATAGCAACTGAAGCGAAGGTTGTAGCCAAGTTGAAAGCAGAAGGGATCAATAAAAATGATTTGACTCGTGAGGAATTCTTATCGCATGCGTGGGAATGGACAGATAAATATGGTGGTGTAATTCTGGATCAATTAAAAAAGCTTGGTGCTTCATGTGATTGGGAAAGAACTAAATTTACTATGGATCCTGATATGTCTGCATCAGTAATTAAATCTTTTGTTGATTTATACAACAAGGGTTTGATTTATCGTGGATATCGAATGGTAAACTGGGATCCTGAAGCTAAGACTACACTGTCAGATGAAGAGGTTATTTATGAAGAACAACAAGGAAAACTCTTTTTTCTTAAATATAAAATTGAAGGGACTGAAGATTTTCTAACAATTGCTACAACACGTCCCGAAACTATTTTTGGAGATACTGCAATTTGTATCAATCCTAACGATGAGCGGTTTGCTCATTTGAAGGGGAAAAAAGCAATTGTTCCTATTTGCGGAAGAGTAATTCCGATCATTGAAGATGAGTATGTGGATATAGAGTTTGGAACAGGTTGTTTAAAAGTGACTCCTGCTCATGACATGAATGATAAAACACTGGGTGAAAAATATAATTTAGAAATTATTGACATCTTGAATGATGATGCAACACTTAATAGTTTTGGTTTGCATTATCAGGGGAAAGATCGTTTTGTTGTTCGTGAAGCAATTGCCATTGAGTTAGAGTCTATCGGAGCATTATTGAAAACCGAAATTCACTTAAATAAAGTAGGAACTTCAGAAAGAACAAAAGCGGTTATAGAACCACGCTTGTCTGATCAGTGGTTCTTAAAAATGGAGGAATTAGTAAAACCAGCTATCAAGTCGGTATTGGAGGATGGTGATGTAAAGTTGCATCCAGCTCGTTTCAATAATACGTATGCGCATTGGTTAAATAATATCCGCGATTGGAATATTTCGCGTCAATTGTGGTGGGGACAACAAATTCCTGCGTATTTCTATGGTGATGGGAAGGAAGATTTTGTAGTTGCGGAAAACATTGAAGACGCCTTAAAATTAGCACAAACCAAAACTTCAAACCTATCACTTCTAACCTCTGACCTTCGTCAGGATGTGGATGCATTAGACACTTGGTTTTCTTCTTGGCTGTGGCCAATGTCTGTTTTTGGAGGAATTATGGATCCTGAAAGTGAAGATTTTAAATATTATTATCCAACGAATGATTTGGTTACAGGTCCAGATATTTTATTTTTCTGGGTAGCCAGAATGATCATTGCAGGATATGAATATACAGGACAAAAACCTTTTACAAATGTATATTTAACAGGTTTAGTAAGAGATAAGCAGCGCCGAAAAATGTCTAAATCTTTAGGGAATTCTCCTGAGCCTTTAGAATTGATTGAAAAATTTGGCGCTGATGGTGTTCGCGTTGGATTGCTTTTGAGTGCTTCTGCTGGAAATGACATTATGTTTGATGAAGAGTTGTGTAACCAAGGGAAAGCGTTTACAAATAAAATTTGGAATGCCTTCAAATTGATAAAAGGTTGGGAAGTTTCAGATACAATTGAGCAACCCGATTCATCAAAAGTAGCAATCGAATGGTATCAAGCAAAATTGCAACAAATATTAGTAGAAATTGAAGATAATTTTGAGAAATACAGAATTTCAGATGCTTTGATGGGGATTTACAAATTAGTTTGGGACGACTTCTGTTCTTGGTTTTTAGAAATGATTAAACCAGCATATCAGCAACCAATTGACAGCGTAACTTTTGCGAAAGCGATTGAAATGCTTGAAAACAACCTGAAATTATTGCATCCTTTTATGCCTTTCTTAACTGAGGAAATTTGGCATTTAATAGCAGAGAGAACGGCTGATGAAGCTTTAATAATTTCGACTTGGCCAGAATTAACATCTTTTGATTCACAATTAATTACAAGTTTCGAATCTACAATAGAAGTAATTTCAGGAATTAGAACAATTCGTAAAGATAAAAACATACCCTTTAAGGACGCTATTGATTTTAGAGTAGTAAATAATGAAAATGCGTCAACTTATTTTGACAGTGTTATTGTTAAATTAGGAAACATAAAAAACTTAGAATACGTATCAGATAAAGTAGAGGGAGCACTTTCTTTCCGAGTGAATTCTAATGAATATTTTATCCCAATCACTGGAAATATTGATGTGGCTGCCGAAATTGCAAAATTAACAGAGGAACTCAACTACATTAAAGGTTTCTTGAGATCAGTTCAAGTTAAATTGTCAAATGAAAAGTTTGTTGCCAATGCTAAACCAGAGGTAATTGAAAACGAGCGCAAGAAAGAAGCAGATGCGCTCTCAAAAATCGAAACCATTGAACACAGTTTAGCAGGACTTCAATAAGTTTTTACATTTTATTTATTTCAAGCCCATTTCAACTAAAAATTGAAATGGGTTTTTTAATTTATGCATATTTTTTAAAAGAAAATCCTTGTAAAACATCGATGAAAGACATCCTGACTGCTATTTAAAGAGTATTTTATCCTTTAATCGATATTAAATTGAGTTGCTGTTTTTTGTGTGTAATTTTGGAGGATAATTGTATAAATACCACATTTACAAATACATGAGAAAAATATTTAGTATTGCTTATAAGCAAGATTATAATAAAGGATACGCTATTGGACTAAATCCTTTTTTAGAATACAATAGCAACATGCAAAACGATGCTTGTATAGCAGGATTTAATGCAGGAAGATCTGATTATGAGCGAATGAATGGATTTATTAGAGATGGAATTCCTAGTAGAATTGTTACTGAAAAAGTTTTAGAAGATTTTTTAATTGCGGGATTATTAGGATTACCCATAGATGATTCAGGATATACTTCTTATCAACTTGGAATTATTGCAGAATGGTACCAAAGCGGTACTGAGAAATATGAACCAAATTATAGCGTTTCCTTATTAAATGTTTTAGACAGTATAGGTATAGAGATGGGATAGACTATAGCAATTAAAATAAAAAAACACCTCCAAAGCAATTGCTTTGGAGGTGTTTTTTTATCCAGTTAAAGTATGAAATAAAGAACCAGAATTATAATTTATACTTTAAAATAGCCATTATTTGTCTAGGAGCAATTGGATTTGTACTGTAATTTTCGTGAACTGTATAATTCAATTCATTAGTAATGTTAGAAAGTTTACACAAAAGTGAAATTTTATTCCATTCATAACCTAGTGATGCATCAACTGTAATATATCCTTTTAATGGGATGTCTCTGTCTTCAATTTTTACCGTGTACGTTTTTGGTGTTGTAGCAGGAGTAACCTCTGTCCAAACGTAACGGTCGTTCCATCCGCCCAAACGATTTCCTATATAATTACCCATGGCTCCTATTGTGAATCCCTTTAATTTTCCAGAGGGCACTTTGTAAAAGAAACTTAAGTTTGCCGTATTTTTTGGAGTTCTCACAAATAAATCACCTACTACAAAACTACCACTGGTACCAGATGATTTTGAAATTTTAGTTTCATTAAAACTATATCCAGCATTGATGTTTAAACCTTCTATTGGTCGTGCAATAATATCAATTTCTAATCCCTTTCCTTTAGTCGCTCCTACTAACTCGCGTCTATTAGTATCTACATTTGGGGTAACACCGTCTGCACCAAATTGAGCTGTTTGTGCAAGATTATTATTTTCTATTTGGTAAACAGTAACATTTGTACTTAAAATTCCTTTCCAAAAATCTTTTTTAACACCTACTTCGTATTGATCAATAATTGAAGGATCAAGTGGTTTTAAATCTACAGTTGTTCCTGTATTTGGGGTAAATGAGTTGGAATAACTTGCAAAAAAAGAAACCTCTTTATTGGGTTGAAATACTATACCTGCTTTTGGAGAGAATGCTCTGTTAACTGTTTTACCAGAAGTTACAGGTTTTGCATTTTCATAAGTAGTAGTTATAGTGTTGACATTATTGATACGTTCAATTACTTCTCTTGTTGTTGTAGCATCATTTTGCTGCCATGACCATCTAATCCCCGCAAGAACCTTAAAATAATCATTTATCGAAATTAAATCTTGTGCAAAAACTCCAAAGCGCTGTGTACTTGTAGTTGCAAGTTGCGTTACTCTGCTAGGAAATGGTACATCAAGACTTTGTGTATTGTAATTGTAGTTTAACAAGTTTATGGCAGTTGTTTCGGTAGTTATTAGGTCTGCTGGTTTTGCTGAAGCAAAAAATCCGAAAGTATAACTAGGTGCCGAAGAGTCTTCGTAGTCAACACCTGTAAACAATTGATGTTTTATTTTCCCAGTACTGAAAGTACCTTGTAAGCTTAATTGATCTGCAAAAATCTTCTCCGCAGCATCAGCTTGTGTTAAACCTCTTTTCCAGTTTATTTGTTGAACACCATTAGTAGTAGTATATGCTAAATTAGATAATTGCGCTGTTGATTTTTGTGTTCTATTGTAGGATTGAAAAGAAGTATTAAAACCTAATTTCCAATTGTCATTTAAATCATGATTTACAAGAATAGATGCACTTGATGATTTTGTATTTCCTCTTGACCATAATGCTCCAAAATTTACGTTGCGCGGTGTATTGAGTATTTCTTTACCTACAATTCCAGTTCCAAAATCTGGAGTCCAGTCGGCGCTTAAATAATCACCTTGTACGGTTATTTGAGTTTTGTCAGAAACATGGAATAATAACGAAGGATTAATATAAATTCTATCATTTTTTACAAAGTCTCTAAAGCTTTCTGATTTTTCATAAGAAGCATTCACACGATAAGCAATGCTCTTACTCAAAGGGCCATAAAAATCTATTGATGGTTTGTAATAAGAAAAACTTCCCATTTGCATAGATAATTCTCCACCAGCAGTAAACTTTGGAGTTTTTGTTACCAAGTTCAAAATACCTCCTGGAGCCACATTTCCATATAACAATGCCGATCCACCTTTTAAAAATTCTACTTTTTCTAAACCAGAAACTTCTGGAATCGAACCTCCATTGTATCTAAAACCATTTTTAAGCATATTGTTACCTGACATGTCGTAACCTCTTGAAAAAAATGACTCTTGAGCACCACCTCTTGCTGAACCTACATAAATACCGTTAGCATTTTTTATAACATCACTCAACCTAATAGATTGCTGTTGACCAATAATTTCAGATCCTATAACTTGTAAACTTTGTGGAGTATCCATTGGTTTTAAACCAGAACGCAAAGCAGATATTGTTTTTTTCTCTTTATTGCTTGAAACAACAACTTCTTTTAATATTTGTCCTTTTTTATTTTTTACAGTATCAACTGCTGTGTCCATGTAAGCTTCAATTTCCTTTGTCTCTTTCGTGTTTAATCCAGTTTGCGAAAAACTAGAAAGACTCATAAAAAATGCAGCTACGGGTAAAAAAATATATTTCATTTGTATTTATTTAGAATAATTAAAAATAACTTTGCAAATATAAAACCCATCTTTTGAATTACAAAGCTTATTTAGATTAAATACTAATAAAAAATTAATAAATATTTAGTAGTTTGATTTGTAGGGTATTAAATTAGTATTTTTGGAAGAATGAAAGTCTAACTTAACTTTCTATGTTTCAATTAGACCAATTAAATTGTAAAAAAGTAAATGAAAAACGGCAAGATTAGTCTTCTGAATGACGCTTCTGGAAAATAGGAGGTAAGTCAATCTGCAAAAGTGATATTCAATATAGTGATATAAATACCTCTTTATTATTAATTATGGTAAAGAGTGTTAATGAAGTTTCTTATCTAGAATAATACAAAGGGATGCATGAATTACTTCAATTGTAAAAATGAATTTTTTTTCATTTTTTTGAAGGTGCTCGTCTTAATTGTTTTTCCGGTATCTAATATCAAAATACCTGAATAGTCTGGATATCTTTTTAACAACTGTAATCCTTCCTTTTGACCAAGAACCATAATAGAGGTGCTTAATCCATTGGCTGTTTCAGCATTTGGACCTATAATTGTTACGCTACACAACCCCGTTGCAGGATATCCCGTCAAAGGGTTTATAATATGAGAATAGCGTTTGCCTTCAAGAAGTACAAATTTTTCATAACTTCCAGATGTGGTAATAGCACCATCAAAAATAGGGATTATAGTCATTAATTTTTCAGGTTTAAATGGATTTGTAACACCTATTTTCCAAGATTCTCCATTGGGCTGTTTTCCCCACAAACTCATATCTCCAGATCCATTAATGATGCCAGCACTTATACCTTTAGATTTCATTATGGTTCGGCATTTATCGGTTGCATATCCTTCGCCTAGAGCACCAAAACCTATTTTCATCCCTTTTACTTTGAGATAAATGGTAGACTCTAAACTGTCCAAAATGATATTTTCATAACCCACCTTTTCAACTGATTTTTGAATAGCTTCTGCTGTGGGTATTTCGGTCATGGATCCATCAAATTTCCAAATTCGATCCATTGCCGCAAAACTGATGTCAAACCTGCCCTGTGTTTCTTTTGATAATTGAATGGCTCTCTGCGTAAGTTCAAAAACTTCACGATAAACTTTTACAGCTTTTATACCCGCATTTTGATTCACTGCTGACACCTGCGAAGTAGACTTCCAGTCTGAAATCAAATTCTCTATTCGTGTAATTTCGGTAACAATTTCATCAATACTTTGTACAGCTGTTGTAGTATCTTGAGCCACTATAGAAATGTCAAAACGACCACCCATCAATAATGTGGTTCTTTTTTTTAGAACTTGTGCCTCTAGGTTTTGGCCTAATAAGAAGGTTACTAGCAATAAAAATAAACGATATGGAATCATTACTTATTAATTTTTTTAGGGCGTGACCCTCAGTTTCTTTCCAAAGGACGAAACTGAGGGTCGTGCTGTTCGTTCCCGCTTTTATAGAAAAGCCCCGAAAAAGGCTTTTCTATAAAGAGCTCCACTGCCATCACTCACGCAGAGCACACGCGTACAGTAAGGTTTTTTTAATAGCAGTCGGACAGAATTTGATTTTTATTTTTGTAGAAGGCAATTCCAACTCCAGAATGTGCAAGACAAATAGTATCTAAAACACGTTCAACATCTTGCTGCATGGCTAGTGAACCACAAATCATGACTACTCCGCCAGAACCTAGTAATTCTATAAAAAAGGAAGCATCACGCTGAATTAAATCCATGACATACATAGCATTTTCCTCACGAGATAGTGCCACATGAAATTCAGCCAGCTTCTTTTTCTCTATCATTTCATTTAGGAAAAACTCATACCCTTGTACGGTTTCAGTTCTTTTCCTAAAACCACAATATAAATAGGTTGGGACTTTTGTTTTATTTTGGTCAATCATTCCTAAAAACGGAGCAATTCCTGTTCCATTTGAGATCATTGCAATTTTTGTAGCCTGCGCTGGAAAATAAAATGACGGATTAGGTAATATTCTGCCCTCAAAAACATCTCCTTTTTTTAAGTGATACAAATAACGAGAACCCAAACCATGCGGATGTAATTTCACTACAAGTTGCATAGTGTCTTCTAGTATACCTATTGAGTACAGTCGTTCTTGATTGTCGTTTGCAGGATAAATGGCAAGTAAATCTCCTGATTTTATTTTGTTTCTTTTGGCATATCCTAGATTCATAATAAAAGTTTGGTCTGTAGGTGTGACTTCTGTTTTATCAAGTACAACAAGTTTTTTAAGTCCTTTTGGTACTGAATTGTATAAAGATGGAGTAGTAGCCAGCAGGATTTCCGTTTTGGCATTCCACAAGCGTACCCACTCTATAAATTCAGCAACTGATTTGTCATTAACAGTTTGTAAATCGAGTAATCGTACAGCCCAATCTTGCTCTTCTAAAATACTATCAACTGTAGAGGCAAATTCACAAAAGTCAGGATAAGCACGAGATCCAAAACCCAATACTGAAAAATTTATCTTTTGGTTTTGACCGTTTTGATTGACTAGTGAAGTAAACTTAGTAGCATTTGCTGGCGCATCACCTAATCCATGTGTTGCTGTAAAAACCAATATATGTTCTGCTTGAGGATAGGTTTGAAACGAGTTGAGTTCCGTTATAAAGACTTTATTTCCTGCCGCAATAAGTTGTTTCTGAATCGCATTTGCAAAAACGAGTGTGCTGCCGTTTTCCGAACCTACTAAAATAACGATGTTACTTTCGTCTTTTTTGAATTTGTTTTTAATTCTGCTTGATCTACGTTTGAGTGTCATGGCAAATCCAGAATAGATAAAAAACAATATGTTGATACTTGCAAAACCCAGAATTAATGCCCATAAAATACTTGTTCTCCCGGTATGTAAATTAAGACTCCAGCTTGAAATAAGCGTTTGCAATGGGAAAGGTATTTCGCTCACTACCGCTCCAGTTAATTGATTTACTTCAATTTCTTTATCGCCCAATGTTATGATGTAATTTTCCTCAGGATCATCAGAAAACGGGAATTCTATTTTTTGAATATCGCTCAGTAAGGTGTTTTTAAAAAAGGATTGAGGTGTTTTTTTTGTTAGAGTATGGGTTATAGTAGTTGTATTTTTGGTATCTGTTTCAGTTGAATCAATAAAAAAATTGAACTTCTCTAGTGTTAAAAAAGTTCCCGTTGCAGCAAGAATAAGAATCGGAATTAAAGACCATCTTCCTAAAACAATATGGTAGTATTGTGCAAAATTTTCCTTTACAATTTTTGAGAATAAACCACGGAAATTTTGTTGTCTTTTGATAAGCAGTGCTAAACCTGAAATACTGATTAAAACCAGTAACAAGGAGATAAAACCAACGATGAATCTTCCAGTTTCTTTTAAAAATAAAGACCTATGAAGGGCAGTTGTCCATAGGATAAAGTCACTTTTTTTTTCGGGTTTTCCTAAAATTTTCCCATTATTAGGATCTATGTATGCGTTGACATCTTGATCTTGACCGTCTATTCCCTCTAAAATTACAAACTGATTGTGATCTACACGTACCAAAGTTATTTCTGGGTAAACGTTTCTAACTGCTGTAATAGTTTTGTCTAATGTGAGGGTATCAAAATTAGCAACTTTGTAAGGTGGAGTTTTTTCCTGAATTGCATCAACAGCAAGAATCACTCCTGTAACTGATGCTAATATTAAAAACAACGCCGAGAATAAAGCTAGAGCTAAATGTGATAATCGCCAAAAAGAAAGAGTCATAATAAAAAAGTAATTACTTATCCGTTCTAATTATATTTTAGATAGTGGATTAAAGTATGTGATTTATTTAAAAATGACCCTTGCATTCATTTAAAAAGCAAGGGTCAATTAGTTTGAGTTGAAGTGTTATAGGAGTACTAAATTTTATTTAAACGCACATATCTGATGTAATTATTACCTTCAGTTTTAGCCGCAATTCCTTCAGTACTAAGTGGAATTTCAATATCGGTGGTGTGGTATTTGTGATCTTCTACAGCGGTTTCAAAACGCAATTTAAATCCTTTATTGATTTTAGCATCTTCAATTTCAATAGTGGTGATGCTACGGTCGCCTCCTGTTACAGATGCGCCTGTTTTAGCACTTAAATTTTCAGGTTTTTTAGCATAAAATTTATGCCATTCCTTTAATGTTTTGTACCATTTTTTATCATCGCCCATTACATAAAGCGTTTTTACGTATTCTCCTTTTGCATTCACTAGTGAAACTACAATGTAAGCTCCTTCGCCCATGTAGTTTGACATTTGTAACATGCATTTGTATTTACTACTTTGAGCAGTTGCTTGATTTGTTGTGAAACACAATAATAATAGGGTTAACGATATTTTAAGTATGGATTTCATATTTTTATTTTAAAAATTCTAGATCAATTTTGTTTGTGGTAAGCGTCTCGTTTTCTTTAGCCAAAGAGTATGCCGTTTCATCAAATTCAGTAGTAATATCTTTTTTTACTCCTATACTTAATAAATATTTTAACATAACATCATCCTTTGCAATCATGGCGGCTTTGTGAAGTGCCGTTAATCCATCTTTGTTTTTTGAATTTAAGTCTATTGGCAAAGAAGACAATTTTTTGACTAATCCCAAATCATTTTTTGCAACTGCAAAATGGATTAAAGTACTGCCGTCTTTTTGTGGTGCAACCATATCAAGACCTTTTTCTTGTAAAAATTTCATTTTAAGATCAAATGGATCTTGAACGGAACCGTTTGCATTTTCGGGTTTGCCGGTCATTGGTCTGTAGGATTGAATTAAATAGTACCCTAGATTGTTTTGATCTTTGTCTAATACTTTTGGATTTGCACCTTTGTTTAGTAATGCTGTAACTGCTTCGGGAGTTCCTGATTTCACAGCAATAGTCAATGCCGATTCTCCTTTTTCATTTTGAGCATTGATATTTGAAACAAGTGGTAATAATAATTCTAATGCAGCTATATCTCGAGCTGCAGCTGCTACAATTAGTGGAGTATTTCCCTCATTATTACTTGTGTTTACAGGAACACCTTTTGATAGAAAATAATTGATTATTTCAATTTGGTTTGGCTTTCCTGCTAAAAAATGCAAAACCGTTTCTCCGTTTTTATTGGCAGTAGTAGGTTTAAGTTTTAAATCTTCAACTAAATATTTATAGGTTTCTAGTGAAGTTACCTCTCTTCTTGATCCTTGAGCAGCAAAAAGTAATGCGTTGTTGGTATATTTTACTCCTTTTTCAATAAGTGATTTTAGCAAGGCTATATTTCCTGATCTTGCAGCATAATCAAAAGCGGTGTTTCCATCAGCATCAGTATCTTTTAAAGACATTCCTTTTGAAGTGAAATAATTGGTCAGTGCTAAACTTTTATCACCAGCAATAGCCATGTGCATCAAGTTTACTCCGTCTCTATATTTTTTCTTAGGATCTGTCCCTGCTTTAAAAAAAGCTTCGTAAAGTGCCGTGTTGCTTTGGGCTCCAATTGCGGCAAAAGTAAGTGGGGTTTCGCCTTTACTATCCTCCAAATTGATATCAGACCCTTTAGAAATTAAATGCTCTACAATTGCCGTATTCCCTTTGTTTGCTGCCCAATGTAAATAAATACGATTGTCATGTGTCAATTTACTGACTTCATTGCCGGGTTGTTCTAAAAGGTATTTTATAGTCGCTTCTGGCGCATCATTGTTAATGGCCATTACGGTAACATCAAAAGCGTTTGCTGTTTGTCCTGCTGGATCATTCCCTTTTTCTATTTCAGCTTTTACAGTATTCACATCTGGTTTTGTTTTCCAAAAAGTGGATTCTAATAAGGTATTTTTTTGCTGTGCACTTACTAACAGTGTTGTTACGAAGGCTAACGAAACAAAAAGTTTATTTTTCATGTTAATAGTATTTGGATTTCTATTTTTTAGTTACTTATTTAGATTAAATAAAAATAATATGTTACAAATATAGAAACCCTTTTCGAAGAATTAAAATTATTTAGAATAAATATGAATAGTAAAGTGAAAAATTATCAAATTTATAAGGTCTGTATCAAGCAAAAAATTAATTTACAGACGTTTAACTGAAATTATAATCCAACTATTTTTTCAAAACAAATTGTTCAGATGAAGGTTTTCCTTGTTGAATTCCGCTTATTTTGGCAATTATAGATTGGGATGACACTTGCTGGTAGGTAATAGTTCTAGGATAATCGTTTTTCAGGTTTTCAAAAACCATTGTTTTTTCTGTCGCATTATTTAATGTAAAAATAACGGGTTGATCATTATGTTGTCCTTTTATTGTAGCCGTGTATGTTAGATTATCACCGTTTTGTTGCAGTACAATTGTTTCATGGTGTATGGTATCCTTATCTTGTATGTAAAATGAGGTACCTAGTAAAGTACTGTCATTGCCTTTTGTCCAGTTCTCAGTAAGGATTCCGGTTGCTGTTTTATATTTCCAGTTCCCAATGATCCATTGGGCTGCTTTAATTTTTTCTTTTTCGCTAGTTTTGTTTTTGTTACAACTAAAAATACATATTACGGACAAGATAATTAAGGCTGATTTTTTCATGGAATGTATTTAAGGATAGATATTTTGTGCCTTACAAATTTATAAAAAAGATGTGATTTCTATTGAAATATTTATTCGTCAATTATATTTTACTTGTCGTTCCTAGCCCAGATAGAAGCGGCATCCTTTTTATGATTTTTTTAAATCATAAAAAGATATAGCGGATAGCTGGATTAAGCTCTAGAAAACTAACTATTGCTTTTAAGAATTTGGTGTACAAGATCTTTTGTAGCAACGACTCCGTTTAAGTGCTCCCGAACCTTTACAAAACTTACGTTAAAGGTACATCCTACTTTATATTGGCTGCATCCGTAGGCTAATTTTCCTTTTAATACGGTTCCTTTTTTGCATTTTGGGCAGGTTAATTCGTCGGGAACGGCTTTCGCCAAAGTCTTCTTTTGTTCAAGTATAAGTTGGAAATTTTCGTCAAAACGCAATAATCCTTCTACTGTACCGGATTGTGTTTTAAAATCTTTCAAGTTTACGGTAGATCCTTTTTGCAATAAGCGCAGATATTGATTTTCTGAAATCTTTTTTTCGGCATAAACATAAGGTAATAAAAACGTACATCCAGATTGATACGCACTGCAACCGTAGGCTGTTTTACCTTTTAGTAAAGATCCTTGTTTGCATTTCGGGCATTTTTGTTGTGGAATTCCGGCAGGTGACTTTTTTATGGTTTTTGCAATTTTCTTTTCCTCATGCAGTGGTGTTGCATGTATGGCACGACGAGTTTCTAGACGAACTTCATCAACAAGTGCTCCTACCATTTGTTTCATATTATTAATGAATGAAGCGGCAGAATACGTTCCTTTTTCAATATCTCGAAGTTGTTTTTCCCAAGAACCCGTGAGTTCTGCTGATTTTACCATATCATTTTGGATGGTGTCAATCAATTGAATGCCTGTTGCAGTGGGTAATACCTGTTTCTTATTACGAATAATATATTGCCTCTTGAATAAGGTTTCAATAATGTTAGCTCGGGTTGATGGTCTGCCAATACCATTTTCTTTCATGAGTTCACGTAGGTCATCATCTTCAACTTGTTTTCCGGCGGTTTCCATGGCTCTTAATAAGGTAGCCTCGGTAAACTGGTTGGGCGCTTTCGTTTCTTTTTCTAAGAAAGAAGGTTCATGAGGGCCGCTTTCGCCAATGTTGAACAAGGGTAAAATATCGGTTTCTTTTTCCTTAGCATTTGGATCTTCAAAAACAACTCTCCATCCTTTTTTTAAAATTATTTTACCGGTTGTTTTAAAAACTACATCGTCAGCTTTACCCAGCACCGTAGTATTTGCCACAAGACAATCGTCATAAAAAACAGCTATAAAGCGTTTGGTTATAATATCGTATACCTGCTGTTGATTGTAGGACAAGTTATTTTGTACACCCGTGGGAATAATTGCATGGTGATCTGTTACCTTACTGTCATTAAAAACCTTACTTGATTTTTTAATTTTTTTATTCAGTATAGGCGCGGTCAATTGTGCGTAAGCCGTTAATTTTTGTAAAACACCAGGCACTTTTGGATACACATCACTAGGCAAAAAAGTGGTGTCTACTCTAGGGTAAGTAATTACTTTTTGTTCGTATAACAGCTGTGCAATTTTCAAAGTTTCATCTGCTGAGAAACCAAATTTAGTATTGCAATACACCTGTAATCCCGTTAGGTCAAATAATTTTGGAGCATACTCATTGCCGTTTTTCTTGTCAACAGCAATAATTTCAAACGGGCTTTCTTTTACTTTTTGAGCCAGAATTTCACCTTCTTCTTTCTTTAAAAACCTACCTTCTTCATAATTAAAAAGAGTTTCACGGTACATGGTTTGTAATTCCCAGTAGGGTTGTGGTTTGAAATTCATAATTTCTTTATACCGTTCTACAACCATAGCAAGAGTAGGAGTTTGTACCCTGCCTATAGATAAGACTTGCTTGTATCCACCATGTTTTACGGTGTACAGTCGAGTGGCATTCATACCCAGCAACCAGTCACCAATAGCCCTAGAAAAACCAGCATAGAACAAGTTGTCATATTGACTGGACGGTTTTAAGTTTTGAAAACCTTCTCTAATAGCTTCGGTTGTCAAAGAGGAAATCCAAAGTCGCATCACCACTCCTTTATAGTGTGCCTGGTTCATAACCCAGCGCTGAATGAGTTCTCCTTCTTGGCCAGCATCACCACAATTAATAACCATTTCTGCTTGGTCAAACAATTGTTTTACAATTTTAAATTGTTTTTGGATTCCTGAATTTTCCACCACTTTGGTTTCAAATTTCTCAGGAAGCATGGGTAAGTTATTCAAATCCCAACTTTTCCAGTGGGGTTTATAATCATTAGGTTCTTTAAGCGTGCACAAATGTCCAAAAGTATAGGTAACCGCATAACCATTCCCTTCATAATATCCATCTCGTTTAGTGTTGGCACCCAGTACAGTTGCAATTTCTCTTGCCACACTTGGTTTTTCGGCAATACATACCTTCATCTTCATATACATTTAAGGGCGCAAATTAGCAATTTAGAAAGGATATCAAAAAACAATTCACACTGAGTTTTCAAAAGCTTTTTTTAAGGAGCAGTACTTCTTTCTTAGTAAGGGAAACTCCTCCTGCTATCCGCTATATCTTTCATCCCGAAAAAAATCGGGATAAAAGGATGCCGCTGCTATCAGGGCTCAATAGATTATATTCTTTTTCAAAAGGAGTAAAGTGCAACACAAGAAACTTAATCACACATTTTTATTGTAACGCCAGCGCAAATTTATTCCTGTAACAGATTCAAATTGTTCTCATGAAAATGGTCAAGTATTCTTCTTTATCGGATTTGATACACATTTGATCCAAAATATCATGGAGCTTTAACTTTTTTGACAAACTAAGTTGAGTAAATTTATCTTCACTATCCGGAAATTACCCAGATAGCGAAGAAAAATTTAAAAACAACTCAAGGAAGGTTTTGAGTTGTTTTTAAATAGATACGGTTACTTACTAAAATAAGAATACGTATCGTTGTTTTTTAATTGAAGTAAGGTTTTGTAAATAAGCTGTATCACATTTTCTACATCAGAGCGATCAACCATTTCTACTGTAGTGTGCATGTAACGTAGCGGTAAGGAAATCAAAGCCGATGCTACACCTCCGTTACTATAAGCAAATGCATCAGTATCTGTACCCGTTACTCTTGACGAAGCTAATCTTTGAAACGGAATCTCATTTTCAATGGCTGTATCAAGAATTATTTCGCGTAGTGTATTGTGTACAGCTGGGGCATAGGTAATCACTGGACCTTTACCTATTTTGGTGTCGCCTTCTATTTTTTTATCAATCATAGGAGTGGTTGAGTCATGACATACATCGGTTACAATAGCAACATTCGGTCTTATGGTTTTGGTAATCATTTCTGCTCCACGTAAACCCACTTCTTCTTGCACCGAATTGGTAATATAAAGACCAAACGGTAGTGTGATTTTATTTTCGTGCAACATTCTAGCTACCTCGGCAATCATAAAACCACCCATACGATTGTCAATGGCTCTACAAACAAATTTGTTTTCATTTAAAATCATGAATTCGTCTGGATACGTAATTACACAGCCTACATGAACACCCATAGCTTCTACTTGATCTTTGGTTTCACAACCTATATCAATAAAAATATTCTCAACTTTGGCAGTTTCCTCTTTGGCTCTACTTCTTGTATGTATAGCCGGCCAGCCAAATACTCCTTTTACAATACCTTTTTTAGTGTGAATATCCACTCTCTTTGATGGAGCAATTTGATGGTCAGACCCACCGTTTCTTATCACATATAGTAATCCATCTTCAGTAATGTAATTTACATACCATGAAATTTCATCAGCATGTCCCTCAATAACTACTTTATATGGAGCATCAGGGTTTATAACTCCTACAGCAGTTCCATAGGTGTCCGTTATAAAGGTATCTACATACGGTCGTAAATAATCCATCCATATTTTTTGACCTTCGCTTTCGTAGCCCGTAGGGGAGGCGTTGTTTAAGTATTTTTTTAAAAAGGCTAAGGAAGTTGTATTTAATAGTGTTGTTGTACTCATAAAATATTTTTTTTGCTAAATTAAAAATTTGGCATCACACTTGTACATATATTGTATAATTTTGATTTTAAAAATTCGAAACATGAAACCATTGCTTATAGCGTTATTAATTATTTTTTGTGTTCACTTCTCAAATGCACAGACAACACCTCAAGACACTACAAAAATAGGTTACGAACTTGGTGAAGATGAAAATGTAATAAATGACACCATACAACTACCAGAAATATTAATTTCAAAAGAGAAACTAGACCCTGAAGCTAGAAAGCAATTTCTTTTACTTCAAAGTAGAGTATATCGCGTTTATCCATATGCAAAAGTAGCATCAGAGCGATTGACTAATCTTAACAAAGGCATGGCGAATTTAAAAACCAATAAAGAGAAGAAAAAATATTTTAAGATTGTCGAAGGTTATTTGAGCAATGAATTCGAAGCCAAACTCAAAAAACTATCCCGCAAGCAAGGCCAAATATTAGTAAAGCTTATTCACAGGCAAACAGGTACTACTACTTATGAGCTTGTAAAAACCCTCAAGAGCGGTTGGAAAGCATTTTGGTCAAATACCGCAGCAAGTTTATTTGATATCAATCTTAAAACTAAATACGCTCCATACACCGTAAACGAAGATTATTTAATAGAAACCATTTTATTTAGAGCATTTGAAACTGGAAGACTTCAAAATCAAAAACCAGCAATTGTCATAGATTATGATACTTTAAATGATTCCTGGGTAAAACGAGCTGAGAATTTAAAAAAATGATCGTCTATATTTCTTTCTATTAAATTAGAGTTTCAATAAGTGTTAGTGCTATTTGATTTTTTCCAGAATAGATCTGCGCTCCACTTTACTATACCTTAAAGAAAAGACAATTAAGGAATTGTTGTTTTTCCTTATAATGTATGTGTCTCTTTAATAGAGAGGAGTCAATAGCGAGAATGGAATAAGAGTTGATTTGAGTTGTACCTTAATATAAAGTCTACCTACCTATATATAGTAATAAAACTATCAAATCCCCATCAATGCTATGATTTCACTGTAAAACTATACTAATTGTAATTAGCTGAAAAAAAGTTTAGGTTTTAAGAGTCGTTTAATCAGTGCTTTAGTTTAAAAGTTAAGAAAAGATCAAAAAAAGGTTTAAAAAAAGCTTGTAAAAGCGAATAAAGGTTGTAGTTTTGCACCCGCAATAGCGCAGACGTTCATTAAAAGACTGGCAAGTAAAACAAAGTGAATAGGGATTTAATCTTTAAAAAAAACTTTAAAAAAAGCTTGTGAGATTTAAAAACGAAAGTTATCTTTGCACCCCGCAAAACAACGGAAGTTCCTTGAGAGATTGATAAGAGAAAGCGAAGCAAACGAGATAAAAATTATCTCAAAAAAACTTCAAATTTTTCTTGCCAGTTAAAAAAAGAATAACTACTTTTGCACCCGCTTTGAGAAACAAACGAAAGGCGAAAAGAAACTGAAATAAATTCAGTTTAAAATAGTAAGATACGTTCCTAGACATATTGAATTGACAGCCGTTTTGTTCGCAAGAACAGAACAAAAGAATAAGAGTAATAGAATCGGAAGATTTGAAAAAACCACTAGAATTTAGTCGAATAACAATAGCTTGATTTATCAAGCAAACAATATACGATGAAGAGTTTGATCCTGGCTCAGGATGAACGCTAGCGGCAGGCTTAACACATGCAAGTCGAGGGGTATAGGTTTTCGGACCTAGAGACCGGCGCACGGGTGCGTAACGCGTATGCAATCTACCTTTCACAGAGGGATAGCCCAGAGAAATTTGGATTAATACCTCATAGTATAGCAGTTTCGCATGAAACCACTATTAAAGTCACAACGGTGAAAGATGAGCATGCGTCCCATTAGCTAGTTGGTAAGGTAACGGCTTACCAAGGCAACGATGGGTAGGGGTCCTGAGAGGGAGATCCCCCACACTGGTACTGAGACACGGACCAGACTCCTACGGGAGGCAGCAGTGAGGAATATTGGACAATGGGCGCAAGCCTGATCCAGCCATGCCGCGTGCAGGATGACGGTCCTATGGATTGTAAACTGCTTTTGTACAGGAAGAAACACCTCTACGTGTAGAGACTTGACGGTACTGTAAGAATAAGGATCGGCTAACTCCGTGCCAGCAGCCGCGGTAATACGGAGGATCCAAGCGTTATCCGGAATCATTGGGTTTAAAGGGTCCGTAGGCGGTCAGATAAGTCAGTGGTGAAAGCCCATCGCTCAACGGTGGAACGGCCATTGATACTGTCTGACTTGAATTATTAGGAAGTAACTAGAATATGTAGTGTAGCGGTGAAATGCTTAGAGATTACATGGAATACCAATTGCGAAGGCAGGTTACTACTAATGGATTGACGCTGATGGACGAAAGCGTGGGTAGCGAACAGGATTAGATACCCTGGTAGTCCACGCCGTAAACGATGGATACTAGCTGTTGGGCGCAAGTTCAGTGGCTAAGCGAAAGTGATAAGTATCCCACCTGGGGAGTACGTTCGCAAGAATGAAACTCAAAGGAATTGACGGGGGCCCGCACAAGCGGTGGAGCATGTGGTTTAATTCGATGATACGCGAGGAACCTTACCAAGGCTTAAATGTAGATTGACCGGTTTGGAAACAGACTTTTCGCAAGACAATTTACAAGGTGCTGCATGGTTGTCGTCAGCTCGTGCCGTGAGGTGTCAGGTTAAGTCCTATAACGAGCGCAACCCCTGTTGTTAGTTGCCAGCGAGTAGTGTCGGGAACTCTAACAAGACTGCCAGTGCAAACTGTGAGGAAGGTGGGGATGACGTCAAATCATCACGGCCCTTACGCCTTGGGCTACACACGTGCTACAATGGCCGGTACAGAGAGCAGCCACTGGGCGACCAGGAGCGAATCTATAAAACCGGTCACAGTTCGGATCGGAGTCTGCAACTCGACTCCGTGAAGCTGGAATCGCTAGTAATCGGATATCAGCCATGATCCGGTGAATACGTTCCCGGGCCTTGTACACACCGCCCGTCAAGCCATGGAAGCTGGGGGTGCCTGAAGTCGGTGACCGCAAGGAGCTGCCTAGGGTAAAACTGGTAACTAGGGCTAAGTCGTAACAAGGTAGCCGTACCGGAAGGTGCGGCTGGAACACCTCCTTTCTAGAGCCTTAGTGTTAGTAGTAATACACGCTAGGGAAAGAAGACTAAAGTTCAAGTTGGAAACAGATACCAACATTTTATTACTCTTGCTGTTAATTTAAAAAAAAAGAATAAAAATTTAAGAATAAGAGTGTCTCGTAGCTCAGCTGGTTAGAGTACTACACTGATAATGTAGGGGTCGACAGTTCGAGTCTGTCCGAGACAACTATTTACTCTTAGAGAAGGAAATTTTAGAAGAAGAGTGAAATCACGTTAAAGTGAGCACGTTATCCAACTGCGAACTGCGACTGATAACTGCCAACTAAAAACGGGGGATTAGCTCAGCTGGCTAGAGCGCCTGCCTTGCACGCAGGAGGTCAACGGTTCGACTCCGTTATTCTCCACAANNTTTAAGATTGGTACAATAAGCAAAATAAGGGCGTATGGGGGATGCCTTGGCTCTCAGAGGCGATGAAAGGCGTGATAAGCTGCGAAAAGTTACGGGGACGAGCACACATCGTACGATCCGTAAATACCTGAATGGGGCAACCCACTATGTTGAAGACATAGTACACCGATAGGTGGGCAAACCCGCTGAACTGAAACATCTAAGTAGGCGGAGGAGAAGAAAACAAAAGTGATTCCGTAAGTAGTGGCGAGCGAACGCGGATTAGCCCAAACCAATGTTGTTACGGCAATGTTGGGGTTGTAGGACCACGAGATTTTATGTACAAGGAACCGGAAGTTACTGGAAAGTGACACCATAGAGGGTGATAGTCCCGTATGGGTAACGAGTATAATGAATAGTGGTATCCTGAGTAGGGCGGGGCACGTGAAACCCTGTCTGAATTTGGCGGGACCATCCGCTAAGGCTAAATACTCCTGAGAGACCGATAGTGAACCAGTACCGTGAGGGAAAGGTGAAAAGAACCGTGAATAACGGAGTGAAATAGATCCTGAAACCATACGCTTACAAGCGGTCGGAGCCCTTTCGTGGGGTGACGGCGTGCCTTTTGCATAATGAGCCTACGAGTTAACGTTGCTGGCAAGGATAAGTGGTTAAGCCACGGATCCGTAGCGAAAGCGAGTCTGAATAGGGCGCTTTAGTCAGTAGTGTTAGACGCGAAACCGTGTGATCTACCCATGGGCAGGATGAAGCGCTGGTAACACAGTGTGGAGGTCCGAACCGGTTGACGTTGAAAAGTCTTCGGATGACCTGTGGGTAGGGGTGAAAGGCCAATCAAACTCGGAAATAGCTCGTACTCCCCGAAATGCATTTAGGTGCAGCGCACGGCGTAAAGTTATATAGAGGTAGAGCTACTGATTGGATGCGGGGGCTTCACCGCCTACCAATTCCTGACAAACTCCGAATGCTATATAATGTTTCCGTGCAGTGAGGGCTTGGGTGCTAAGGTCCAAGTCCGAGAGGGAAAGAACCCAGACCATCAGCTAAGGTCCCCAAATATACGCTAAGTTGAAAGAACGAGGTTTGTCTGCCCAGACAGCTAGGATGTTGGCTTGGAAGCAGCCATTCATTTAAAGAGTGCGTAACAGCTCACTAGTCGAGCGGACGAGCATGGATAATAATCGGGCATAAGCGTATTACCGAAGCTATGGATTTCATATTAAATTATGGAGTGGTAGGGGAGCATTCTAACAGGGTTGAAGGTGTGTCGTAAGGCATGCTGGACTGGTTAGAAAAGAAAATGTAGGCATAAGTAACGATAATGCGGGCGAGAAACCCGCACACCGAAAGACTAAGGTTTCCACAGCTATGCTAATCAGCTGTGGGTTAGTCGGGACCTAAGGCGAACCCGAAAGGGACAGTCGATGGACAACGGGTTAATATTCCCGTACTAGTTATTACTGTGATGGGGTGACGGAGTGATGAAAGCGCCGCGAACTGACGGAATAGTTCGTTGAAGTACCTACCTATAAGACCCGCAGGCAAATCCACGGGTTTTGGGGAAATACGATAGTACTCGGATACTTCGGTAGAAGAGATAGTGCGCCTAAGGGCTTCCAAGAAAAACCTCTAAACTTCAGGTAATAAGTACCCGTACCGCAAACCGACACAGGTAGTCGAGGAGAGAATCCTAAGGTGCTCGAGAGATTCATGGCTAAGGAATTAGGCAAAATAGACCCGTAACTTCGGGAGAAGGGTCGCCAGCAGCAATGCTGGCCGCAGTGAAGAGGTCCAGGCGACTGTTTATCAAAAACACAGGGCTCTGCAAAATCGTAAGATGAAGTATAGGGCCTGACACCTGCCCGGTGCTGGAAGGTTAAGAGGAGATGTTATCTTCGGAGAAGCATTGAATTGAAGCCCCAGTAAACGGCGGCCGTAACTATAACGGTCCTAAGGTAGCGAAATTCCTTGTCGGGTAAGTTCCGACCTGCACGAATGGTGTAACGATCTGGACACTGTCTCAGCCATGAGCTCGGTGAAATTGTAGTAGCGGTGAAGATGCCGCTTACCCGCAGTGGGACGAAAAGACCCTGTGCACCTTTACTATAGCTTAGTATTGACCTTGGATAAATGATGTGTAGGATAGGTTGGAGACTGTGAAGTGGCGTCGCTAGGCGTTGTGGAGTCATTGTTGAAATACAACCCTTTGTTTATCTGAGGCCTAACCCCGTAATGCGGGGGACATTGCTTGGTGGGTAGTTTGACTGGGGTGGTCGCCTCCAAAAGAGTAACGGAGGCTTCTAAAGGTTCCCTCAGTACGCTTGGTAACCGTGCGTAGAGTGCAATGGCATAAGGGAGCTTGACTGAGAGACATACAGGTCGATCAGGTACGAAAGTAGAGCATAGTGATCCGGTGGTTCCGCATGGAAGGGCCATCGCTCAAAGGATAAAAGGTACGCCGGGGATAACAGGCTGATCTCCCCCAAGAGCTCATATCGACGGGGGGGTTTGGCACCTCGATGTCGGCTCGTCACATCCTGGGGCTGGAGAAGGTCCCAAGGGTTGGGCTGTTCGCCCATTAAAGTGGCACGCGAGCTGGGTTCAGAACGTCGTGAGACAGTTCGGTCTCTATCTACTGTGGGCGCAAGAAATTTGAGTGGATCTGATTCTAGTACGAGAGGACCGAATTGGACAAACCTCTAGTGTATCTGTTGTCACGCCAGTGGCACCGCAGAGTAGCTACGTTTGGAAGGGATAAGCGCTGAAAGCATATAAGCGCGAAACCCACCACAAGATGAGATTTCTTTTAAGGGTCGTGGGAGATGACCACGTTGATAGGCTATAGATGTAAAGGCAGTAATGTCATAGTCGAGTAGTACTAATAACCCGTAAGCTTATGTACACCCTTTTCCTCCCGAGCAATCGGGAGGGAGAAACTTTCTAATACACTTTTTATATTCTTTATCTCAGTATGTTAAGATATTATGTAACTGATGTTTATAATACAAAGTAAACAACATTACAAAAATTGTCCAAAGCAATTATAACTTCTTAAGGTGGTTATTGCGGCGGGGCTCACCTCTTCCCATCCCGAACAGAGTAGTTAAGCCCGCCTGCGCAGATGGTACTGCAGTTATGTGGGAGAGTATGTCGTCGCCTTTCTTTGAAAAGCCTATCTGAAAAGATAGGCTTTTTTGTTTTATAGTTAAGTGTGTCGTTTTCTGATTTACGTCTTCTTTACTTAGCCCACTTGTCTAAAGCTGTATGTTATTTTAATTACCCCTCGCTTAATGATAAGGGGTTTTTTGTTTTAAAAATCTTTAAATTTTGTTAGTATGGTAGTAATAAATGCATAAGTGTAAATATGATGTGTTATAGGATTGCTGTTTTATAATGGATCAATATTCTTTGTTAATAAAGGATAATTATAGGAGACATTGTACTAGATAACTCGAAATATATTGTTTCAAGCTAGTACTCTAGATTCGTAATTAATTTTTAAAAACTAAGTATTTATATTTCGTGTGATTCTTTTAGTAATTATATACAATTAATTGAAATTATTTGGATTGGAATATTTAACACATTATTGCAAATGATACTATCTTTAAAAAATAATACATTAACTAGTTTGAATTTATTTTAAAATAAGAAATTACTTGATGAGAAATGTTTTTCTTAGTTTAAGCAATGATTACTGTCTAACATTATGTTGTGTTGTGAAGGGTAATCATCCAAGACAAGCAGCATCGTGGGTAATAATCGCTGATTTTAATGGTGTTACTATGCGGGTAAAGATTTTATTAAAGGTTGTAGATATTCATCTTCAAAAACTAATTTAGTAGCACTAGACTTTACAAAGTGTAAGTTTTGGTATGTATAACCTCATAGCTAATATTAGCCGAAACAATGGTTGAATTACGTTATAATGTGTAATTAATATAGTTATCTGCTTTGGACGGTAAACATCGCTTTGAAATATCATTTTATATGTACAAGATAGATTCCACTAATGATTAGTAATTTTCCTTTTTTATAAGTTTCCTTCAGTTAACGCCCCAGTCAACTTAGTAGAATGAATTAAAATAATATTATGTAAAGGAAGTTTCTGTCTCCATGCTTATATTGTGCTCCTTATGAACGAGACAATGATATTAATTATATAGCTATTAATTTTATTTATTTTAAGTCTTTAAATAATCTCGTAATCATTCATCTAGTTTATGAAAATAGAAAAAGATATAAATAATATCCTTTTCTATTTTTAAAGATAAAGCTTAAATTTATATTAAATCTAACGTTCGTTCTAATGCCATTCCTCGAGATCCTTTTATTAAAATGGAAGTATTTTTTAATTTTGCGTTTAGAAAAGCACTAGAAAAACTTTCAAATGTTTCATAAAACCAAAAATTTGTCTTGTCTATTTTTGTTTCGTAAAATGCTTTGCCTACAAAGTAACAAAACACATTTTTCGAATTGGACATCATTTTAATAATTCCTTCATGCTCCTTCATGCTATCTGTCCCTAATTCAAACATGTCGCCTAATACTAGAATTTTATTTTGGTTTTCTAACTGTAAAAAGTTTTCAATTGCTACCTTCATACTACTTGGATTGGCATTATAGGCATCTAAAATAATCGAATTTGTATTCTTTGTAATCAATTGGGACCTGTTGTTTTCAGGTATGTAATTTTCAAGTGCTACTTTAATATCTATATCTGATATCTTAAAAAATGTCCCGATTGTTAATGCTGCATTTATATTGTTAGCGTTATATAAACCTATTAATTGGGAATTGATAGCGTTATTTTTATATATGACTGTAACTAGTGGGTTTGCCGTAACAGCATCAATTGATACATTGGCTAGTTGGTTGTGGATTCCAAATGTATAATTAGTAATTGCATGAGATTGTTTTACTTGAATAGCGTCATCAAGATTTATAAAAACAACTTTATTATTGATTCGCAAAAAATCATACATTTCACTTTTCCCTTTTATAACTCCATCAATTCCACCAAATCCCTCAAGATGGGCTTTCCCAAAATTTGTAATATAGCCGTAATCTGGTTTAGCTATCTCGCAAAGAAAAGCAATTTCTTGTTGATGATTGGCGCCCATTTCAACAATACCTATTTCGGTTTCATTTGTAAAAGAAAGTAAAGTTAAGGGCACTCCAATATGGTTATTTAAGTTCCCAACCGTTGATTTCACATTAAATTTCATAGCAAGAACTTTTGAAATAAGTTCTTTTGTAGTTGTTTTGCCATTGCTTCCGGTAAGAGCAATAATGGGTAAGCCTAAAAAAGTTCTGTGGTACTGTGATAGTTGTTGCAATGCTTTTAAACTGTCCAGAACGAGTATTGTCCTGTTATCTATAAAGTAGTCAGAATTGTCAATTATGACGTATGCAGCACCTTTTTCCAATGCTTCTTTAACAAATGTATTAGCATCAAAACGATCTCCTTTTAAAGCTACAAACATGGAGTTTTTTTCAATTTTTCGAGTGTCAATTGAAATGGAACTGCATTTTAAAAACAAACTATGAATTTCCTGTATATCCATATGAAATAATTTAAAAAAATAATAGCCCTAAAAAGGGCTATTATTGTATATATTATATAATGTGTTTATTTATTTCTAACAGATCTTTTCTTATCTGCTTTTGGTCCAACCCTTGACATAGCACATCTAAATCCGATATAATCAGTAGCCATATCTTGTGGAAAATAACGTCTTTGAGCTGGGTCTAACCAATATGCTCTGTCTCTCCAAGAACCGCCTTTGTATACTCTTGATTGATCGTTTATTAAAGTAGTTCTTTTGCTAGATTTGTCAAATTTACGAACCATTTTACCTAAACTGTCTGTAGTTACATTGTGTTTAGGAGAGTTGTACATTGTTCTTTCTGATTTTGCTTTGTCATCATCTGAGTCACCAAAATCATAATATCTTGTTGACTGCTTATCTCCATCTCTGTAGTTGATGTTGTTGCTTTTATCAAAGTTTTGTCTCAAATAAGTTTCTTGCTCATCAACAGGAACTTGTGTAATTTGACCTGGTAAATTTCTCGCTACAATTTTACCATTACTTAAAGTGTCATATTTAATATTGTCTTTGGTTACAATAACTATTTTGCCATCGGCACCAATCATATTTTTGGTATATAAGTTACCTCTAAAGTAGTTGAAATCATTTGCTTCATTATCTACTATAGGTCTGTAAACATCTTGTACCCATTCTGCAACGTTTCCGGCCATATCATATAAACCAAAATCATTTGCTGGATATTTTTTAACCTCATTTGTGATATCAGCACCATCATCAGACCATCCTGCAATTCCACCGTAATCTCCATTACCTTGTTTGAAATTAGCAAGTTGATCGCCTTTTGATTGTCTTTTTCCTGAACGGGTGTAACCACCAGACCATGGATATTTCTTTTGACCCTTGTAGATGTTGTACTCTCTTTGTCCTGCATCTGCAGCAGCAGCATATTCCCATTCTGCTTCAGTTGGTAATCTGTATTCTGGTAGTAAAATTCCAGATGATCTTTGTGCATAAACATTTTTAGGTTCAATGGCTGCACCATTTTTACCACCTTTGGTTTGTTTTTTAGCATTTCTACCTTTAAGAACAATAGTCTCGTCTCCACCGTATGCAGAAGTTGGAGAGTTCAAATAAGTTTCAGTGTCGAAATTACTTTCGGCTGTTACATCATTTGTCTTGGCATTTTTCTTTAAATACCCATTTTTCTCTAACAATGCTTCGTTTACACGTTGTGTTCTCCAGTTGCTAAATTCCACTGCTTGAATCCAATTTACACCTACTACTGGATATTCAGCATATGATGGGTGTCTCAAGTAGTTATTGGTCATAGTCTCATTATAACCTAATCTATTTCTCCATACTAATGTGTCAGGGGAAGCACCTTCGTATATGTTTTTGTAATTCTCTTCAGTTGGAGGGTATACACTTTTTAACCATTCTAGGTAATCAAGATACATAGAGTTTGTAACTTCGGTTTCGTCCATGTAAAATGACTGAACGTGTTGTTGTGTAGGTGAGTTGTTCCAGTCGTGCATTACGTCATCTTCAACTTTACCCATGGTAAATGTACCTCCCTCAACAAAAACCAATCCTGGTCCAGCTTCTTGTTTCTTTTTGCTGGCTCCTTTCTTGCTGTCCATGTTCCAACCGGTTGCTCTTGATGTGTTTTTAGAGCTGGATTTTTTACTACAACTAGAGAAACCCACAATCAACATGATTGAGAGTAACACTTGTAGGCCCATAATTCTGTTTGCTTTCATATTATTTAGTAGGTAATAATTTAGTGCTGCAATATATTTACTAATGATAAACAGCGTAAAAATTGTATTATAACGTAAAACTCAGTTTTAACATTAATTTATATATCACAACGCAAATTTATAATAATTATTATTTAAAACGATATGTTTTGATTTATTTTTACCAATAAATACTAGGAATAAACAAATCACGTTAAAAAAAGAATGAGAAAAATAATTTTGTTTTTTTTGGCCTTCATTCCGGCACTCAGTTTTTCACAACTAAGTGGTGAAATAAAATTGAATTGGTTTGAAAAAAAAGAGATGTACTACGGCGCAAATCAAATAGTAATCCCCTATTTTTCTGGAGATGAGTTTCATTATGATGATTCTAGACAAACTATTAAAGCTTATTATGTAATTCCAAATTATAGGGGTTTTCAAGATGGGAATTTACAAGTTAGTTCTATAGTTTATGAACCCATAGATAAAGAATTGCTAGGTGATTTAAATCTTAAAAACATACCGACTGAAGCTGATTTTGATCTTGTACTTTCAACTGCAAGAGATTTAGTAACTGCTCAAATTATTTTTGCACCTATAATAAAGGATGATTTTGGTTTTAAGAAAATTATTTCTTTTAATTATTTTATTACTGCAAACACATCTGTAACCAACCGCAGTTTTAAATCTACAGCTGGAATCTCTAATTCTTTATTATCTAAAGGAAATTGGTATAAATTTTATATTGAAAAATCTGGTGTTTACAAATTATCAAAAAGGTTTTTAGAGCAGCTGGGTATTGATTTTAAAAATGTAGACGCAAGGAAAATAAAAATATTCGGAAATGGTGGCAGGATGTTACCTTTAAGTAATAACATAGCATACCCAAATGATTTAATGGAAAATACCATTCAAGTTATTGGAGAAAATGACAGCACGTTTGATGACTCGGACTATGTGCTTTTTTATGGTGAAGGTACTGATACATGGAATGAAGAAAGTCGGACCAATATTAATTTATATGATTCCAAATCCTATTATTACGTCAATATTCAAGGTGAAAATGGTAAAAGAATTAGTCCCTTGGTACAACCCACAGCAAATCCTACATTATTATTAAATACATTTGATGATTATCAATTTTATGAAAAGGATATAACAAACATTGGTAAATTGGGCAGGCAATGGTTTGGGGAGTCATTTGAAATTAAAAACGAGCAAGAATTCGATTTTAATTTCCCAAATGTTGATACCTCAGTTCCTATAAAAATCATGCTGTCTGCTGCATCGGCTGCGTTTACGGCAACTTCATTTAGTGTGACTTCAAATGGAAGTGCTCTTGCAACACTTACTTTTCCTGCGCTTAGTAATACATCAAGTACGGAGTTTTTCGTTAGTAATTTGCCTAATAACACCACAATAAATGGTTCTGAAAATGTTAAAATAAAACTCAATTATAATAACAATGGTGTTCCTGGTTCTAAGGGATTTCTTGATCAAATTCGACTAATAGCAAAAAGGAAACTTCAGGGTTACGGGAAGCAATTCCGATTTCAAAACGATGCTGGTAACGCCGCGAATGGAATTGTGAATTACACGGTTTCTAATGCAGCCGGTATTTCGCAGATTTGGGATGTAACGGATATTTATAACGTTAAAACGGTTGTGAATTCCAGTCAAAATACGATTGATTTTAAAGCCAATTTAGGTGAAATTAAAAAATATGTTGCGCTTGTAGATGCAGACTTTTTTACGCCTTTGAAAGATGCTCAAACACGAGTTTCTAATCAAAATTTAAAAGGAACACTTTTTACAAATAGAGCAGGTAATTTTCAAGACATAGATTATGTAATTATTTCGCCAACTGTACTCGTGCCGCAAGCAGAGACACTGGCTAATTTCCATCGTATTAATTCGGGCTTAAATGTAAAAGTAATTCCGCTGGAGTTAATTTATAACGAGTTTTCGTCGGGAAAGCAAGACATTGCGGCGATTAGAAATTGTATTAAATACATTTATCAAAATGCGTCAAGTCCTGACAAAAGACTTAAATACATTAACCTTTTTGGTGATTCTTCGTATGATTACAAGAATAGGATCGCAAATAATACTAATGTAGTACCTATATATCATGCCTTAAATAGTAGCAGTTCAGGAGAATCTTCTTATGCGTCGGATGATTTTTACGGCTTGATGGATGCTAACGAAGGTAATATTACTTCTTCTTTTGGAGGTATTGATATTGCTGTGGGAAGAATGCTTGTTAACGATGCGAAACAGGCTAATGAAATGATTAATAAAGTTTTGGAATATCACAACTCAGAATCGTTTGGTAGCTGGCGTAATAATTTCGTACTCATTTCAGATGATTCAGATGTGTTATCCGATGCCAATTTGCAAAACAAACAAAATAATCTAGCGAATACGATAGCTACTGAGAAACCATTTTTTAATGTCAATAAAATTCTTTTGGATTCATACATTCAAGAGGCAGCTGCAGGCGGTGCTCGATATCCAAAAGCTAGAACAGATTTTTTTAATGCTTTTGAAAAAGGAGCGTTGGTTTTTAATTACTTAGGTCATGGTGGCGAGGACGGACTATCAGTTGAGCGTATTTGGGAAAAATCAGATGGTCAAAATTTAAGTAATCAATTCAAATATCCTTTATTCATAACTATCACTTGTGAGTTTTCAAGATTTGACAACCCTTCACGACCTACTGCGGGTGAATTTACGTATTGGAATCCAAAAGGCGGTGCCATAGCTATGATTACTACTATACGATCAATAGGGCAGTTTAGCGCTGAAACATTCAATGATACGTTTACAAAAAATTTACTTTCTTATGGTTCTAATCAATACACCTCTATAGCTGAGGCACTTCGGATTTCAAAAAATAGCAATCCAAACTCTGCTACAAATGTTGTATTTTACATTGGTGATCCAGCTTTAAAGCTCGCTATTCCAAGACCTAAAATTAGATTGACAAAAATTAATGATGTTCCTGTAAGTCAGGCGATAGAAGATTTTAAGTCTTTGTCAAAAATAAAAATTACCGGTGAAGTTAGTGATGAAAACAATAATATTATTTCAAATTACAATGGTGAAGTTACCTCGATGATTTTTGATAAAATGCTCAACAGAACAACGCTTAATAATGACGGTAATAGTCCACCCATTAACTTTAATGTATTGGGCGAAACTATTTTTCGCGGAAGCGCTAGTGTTGTAAATGGACAATTTGAATACAGTTTTATTGTGCCAAGAGATATTAGAATACCACTTGCAAACGGAAGAATTAGTTTTTATGCCAAAAAGAAAGATGCTTTACAAAACGAAAATGGTTTTGATAGCAATATTAAAATAGGAGGGATTAATGAAAATGCCCCACTTGATACAACAAGTCCTAGAGTACAGTTGTATATGAACGATGAAAATTTTGTATCTGGCGGAAATACGAATGAATCTCCTTTTTTACTTGCAAAATTAAGTGATGAAAGCGGAATCAACACGGCAAGTGGAATAGGTCATGACATAGTTGCTGTTTTAGATGGTGATGTAAACAATCCTTTTGTGCTTAATGATTATTACCAAGCAGATTTGGACGATTTCACAAATGGAACATTAAGGTTTCCGTTGCGAAATTTAGCTCCGGGTTTACACATCATAAGTTTTAAAGCATGGGATGTGTACAACAACCCAATCACTGCCGAAATCCAGTTTGTGGTAGTAGGTAATGACACGCTCACTTTGAGTAATGTACTTAACTATCCTAACCCATTTGTGAATTATACTGAGTTTTGGTTTACACATAACAAACCATTTGAACCGCTAGAAGTTCAAGTTCAAGTGATGACAGTGACTGGAAAAATTGTTTGGACAAAAAATCAAATTATAACAACGGACGGTTTTTTATCAAAAGAACTCACTTGGAATGGAAGAGATGATTTTGGAGATAAGCTAGGAAAAGGAGTTTATGTGTATAAACTAACTGTAAAATCGAATGCGACTAATAAAAAAGCAGAAAAATTCGAAAAACTTGTAATACTTTAATAATATACTATATTTGTTTAATAAATAGAAGCCTCGTAATGAAAAACATAATACCAATTCTTGCATTGCTTTTTTGCATGAATATCACATCCGCACAAGACAGAACAATCAATCCTGGAGTACCATTTTTATTAGTCGCTGCTGATGCTAGAGCAGCTGGTATGGCTGATATGGGAGTAGCAACATCTGCTGATGCTTTCTCACAACAATGGAATCCTGCTAAGTATGCATTTTCTAAAGATGCTCAGGGATTCTCAGTAAGTTATACTCCTTATTTGACTGATTTAGTAAATGATATTTCCTTAGGTCAGTTAACGTATTATAACAAACTAAACGAAAAAAGTGCGTTTGCTGGAAGTATTCGTTATTTTGGTCTTGGCGAAATTGAACTTCGTGAAACTGGAGATCCTAATGAGGCTGCTCGTGTAGTTTCACCAAATGAATTTGCAGTGGATTTATCGTATTCCTTAAAATTGAGTGAGAAATTTTCGATGGCTGTTGGAGGGCGATTTATCAATTCTAACTTGAAGGTAGCTTCAGATGCTAATGATGCAACGGCTGCAAGTACTTTTGCAGTAGACGTAGCAGGTTTTTTTCAATCAGAAGAAATTGCCTATTCTGATTTTAACGGACGATGGAGAGCTGGATTTAATTTTCAAAATTTAGGACCAAAAATTAGTTATGACAATGATGATATTAATAATAATTTTATCCCCGCTAATTTAAAGTTAGGTACTGGATTTGATTTTATATTGGATGACTTTAATAAAGTAGCGCTTAACGTGGAGTTCAATAAATTGCTAGTTCCTACTTTTCAAAAAAACGACTTGAATGGCGATGGACTGACCACACCTGAGGAAGCAAATCAAAATTTAGAAAATTACAGATCCATAGGATGGACTTCGGGAATTTTTAAATCATTTGGTGATGCGCCAGATGGAATCAGTGAAGAGTTAAAAGAAGTAACCTATGCTGTAGGTGCTGAGTATTTGTATCAAGATTCATTTGCCATGCGAATGGGATATTTTCATGAAAGTCCTCAAAAAGGAGCACGACAATTTTTTTCATTAGGAGCAGGATTTAAGTACACTACTATCAAGGTAGATGTCTCTTATTTATTTTCGGCATCCAAGGTTAGGAACCCACTAGAAAATACATTACGATTCTCCTTGACTTTTAATTTTGGAGATCAATACGATGAATATTAAAATTTAGATTAATTACTTATAGATAATCCAAATTGCACCTTTGTTAAAAGTGTAATTTGGATTTTTTTTCCCTTACAAATATGAAAGAAATAATAATTTCAACACAGTTTACCGTTTTCGAAGATGCACAAGATATGCCAACGGATGTTCAAGATTTAATGAAACAGGCTGTAGAGGTTCGTAAAAATGCATATGCACCCTATTCGAAATTTAGAGTTGGAGTAGCAATTTTATTAGATAATGGAGAGGTTATTGTAGGTTCAAATCAAGAAAATGCAGCTTATCCATCAGGATTGTGTGCAGAGCGTGTAGCTATTTTTTATGCTGGTGCAAAGTATCCCGATGCAAAAGTTTTAAAAATGGCTATAACAGCAGCTTCAGATACGAATCAAACTACTGCGCCAATTCCACCTTGTGGATCTTGCAGGCAATCAATTGCAGAATATGAAATCAAACAAGAAATGCCTATCGAAATCTATTTTATGGGGGAAATAGGTTTGGTTTACAAATCAGACTCCTTAAAAAATTTATTGCCATTTATGTTTGATAAAAAATTCCTTTAAAATTCCCAAAAACTAGCCATTATATTTTAGTTCTTACGCGGAATGTCTTATTTTTGCGTTTCGCAAATTTGTGGGAGGAAACTATTTTGCGTTATAGGTTCAAATTGATTCAACAATAACACTTAAGCAAAAGAAAAATTCAGATGAAAGAAGTTACAAGAGAAGTATATGTGAAATGGTATGAAGATATGCTATTTTGGAGAAAGTTTGAGGATAAACTGGCAGCATTATACATTCAACAAAAAGTTAGAGGTTTTTTACATTTATACAACGGTCAAGAAGCAGTATTAGCAGGAGCGCTTCACGCTATGGATTTGACTAAAGACAAAATGATTACCGCTTATAGAAATCACGTACAACCAATAGGTATGGGTGTGGATCCTAAGCGTGTAATGGCAGAATTACTTGGTAAAGTGACGGGTACTTCAAAAGGAATGGGTGGATCTATGCACATTTTCTCAAAAGAACACCGTTTTTATGGAGGTCACGGTATTGTAGGAGGTCAAATTCCAGTAGGTGCTGGTTTAGCATTTGCAGATAAATATTTTAATACTGGCGGTGTGACTATGACCTATTTTGGGGATGGAGCAGCACGTCAAGGTTCTTTACACGAAGCTTTTAATATGGCTATGCTATGGAAATTACCTGTAGTTTTTATTGTTGAAAACAATGGATACGCTATGGGAACCTCTGTAGAAAGAACTGCAAATCATACGGATATTTGGAAACTAGGTTTAGGATATGAAATGCCTTGTGGTCCAGTAGACGGAATGAATCCTGTAAAAGTTGCTGAAGCAATGACAGAAGCAATTGATAGAGCACGTCGTGGAGATGGACCAACGTTCTTAGAAATGAAAACATACCGTTATAGAGGTCACTCTATGTCGGATGCTCAATTATACCGTTCTAAAGAAGAAGTTGAAGAATACAAAAAAATAGATCCAATTACACAAGTTTTAGATGTAATTAAAGATCAAAACTACGCTACAAGCGAAGAAATAGAAGCTATAGATCAAAGAGTTAAAGATTTGGTTGAAGAGTGTGCTACATTTGCCGAAGAGTCTGATTACCCACCAATTCAACAATTGTACGACGTAGTCTACGAACAAGAAAACTATCCTTTTATACCTCATAAACTATAAATCAATTATGGCAACAATTATTACAATGCCTCGTTTGAGCGATACGATGACGGAAGGAACGGTAGCGACTTGGCTAAAAAAAGTAGGTGATAAAGTAAGCGAAGGAGATATTCTTGCCGAAATTGAAACCGATAAAGCAACAATGGAATTTGAGTCTTTCAACGAAGGTACTCTTTTACACATAGGTATACCTGCTGGTGAAACAGCAGCAGTAGACTCATTATTAGCTATCATAGGAAAAGAAGGTGAAGACATTTCAGCATTACTTGCAGGAAAACCAGCTGAGGCAACTCCTGCTGCAGACGAAGCAAAACCTGCTTCAGAAGCGGTGGCTGTTCCAGAAGTTACTAAAGAGTCATCTGCAGTAGCGACTTCTTTACCAAAAGGAGTAGTGGTAATAACAATGCCTCGTTTAAGTGATACGATGACCGAAGGAACTGTTGCAACCTGGTTGAAAAAAGTAGGAGATGCAGTTGCCGAAGGTGATATTCTTGCTGAAATTGAAACCGATAAAGCAACAATGGAGTTTGAGTCTTTCAATGCAGGTACATTATTATATGTAGGTATTGAAGAAGGAAATACTGCTCCTGTTGATAGCCTTTTAGCAATTATAGGTCCCGCAGGAACCGATGTTGCTGGAATTGCTACAAATTATAAAGCAGGCGGAGCAACGACAGCTGCTCCTGCTGCAGAAGTTAAAGAAGTTAAAGAAGAAGTTGCAACAACAACGGCAGCGACTGAGCCAGTTGCTCAAGAAGCTGCAGCTGATGGACAACGTATTTTGGCTTCACCATTAGCAAAGAAAATTGCAAGTGATAAAGGAATTCAGTTGAATCAAGTTAAAGGTTCTGGTGAAAATGGTAGAATTGTAAAAAGCGATATAGAAAACTTTACACCAGCTGTTGCTAAACCAACTGCTGATGCACCAGCTGCTAAAACTGAAACTGTTGTTTCACCTACTGCGCCAAAGGTATTTGTTCCTGCCGGAGAAATATTTACAGAGGAAATCAAGAATTCTCAAATGCGTAAGATTATTGCAAAACGATTGGCTGAATCCTTATTTACTGCTCCGCATTACAACTTAGTGATCGAAGTAGCTATGGATGATGCAATGGCTTCAAGAGCAGTGATTAATACCGTGCCTGATACAAAAGTGTCTTTTAACGATATGGTAATTAAAGCTTGTGCAATGGCTTTAAAAAAGCATCCAAAAATAAATTCACAATGGAAAGATGATGCCATTACGATCAATCACCATGTGAATATTGGAGTTGCTGTAGCGGTTGAGGATGGTCTAGTAGTTCCTGTATTGAAATTTACAGATGCTATGAGTTTGTCTCAAATAGGAGGTAGTGTACGAGATCTTGCCGGAAGAGCAAAAAACAAAAAGCTATTACCCACAGAAATGGAAGGAAGTACTTTTACAGTTTCTAATTTAGGAATGTTTGGTATTGTTGAATTCAATTCCATTATTAATCAGCCTAACTCCGCAATCCTATCTGTTGGAGCAATTGTTGAGAAACCAGTTGTTAAAAATGGACAAATTGTAGTAGGAAAAACTATGATGTTATCTCTTGCTTGTGATCACCGTACTATCGATGGAGCAACTGGAGCACAGTTCTTGCAAACTTTAAAACAATACATTGAAAATCCAGTGACCATGCTTGCATAACTAAGGATTCAATTTAATAATAAAACCCATCACTTTTTTTTAAGCTGATGGGTTTTGTGTTTTTTGGGCATGTCCCAGCTTCCACTAGCGTTGCAGCACGGTCAGGCTATACGCTATATCTTTTATTACGCTAGCGCTTCATAAAAGGATGCCGCTCCTATCCTTCATGCTCACGAGATCTTATTAGATAAAGTAGCGGCGCAGTATATGTATTTTTGAAAACGAAAGATAAACAAAGTAGTTTTCAGGTTGTAGTATCACTTGTTTAAAAAATGTTTTTATTAAGGGACTTTCAATAGATAAACTATTAATTTTGTATCGACTTAATATGCTACAAAATGATTGAAAAGGAATACATTGATCCTAGTGAAGGTTTTTCGCAAACAGTACTGGTAAAAACGGGTGATTTCAAAACTCTTTATATTTCAGGGCAAATTGGCATTGGGGATACACTAGAAGCTCAAGTAATTGCTACTTTTCAAAACTTAGAACAGCAATTGCGAAAATGCAATGCTACATTTAAGGATGTGGTTAAAATGAATACCTATATCGTAAATTTTAATCCAGAAACCGATTTGCCGATTTTTAGAAAAATTAGAAACGAATTTTTAGGAAATGAGAATTATCCAGCAAGCACCCTTGTTGGTGTTTCGGTATTGGGTAATAAAGATTGGCTCATTGAAATTGAAGCAATCGCTGTTATTGAATAAATACAGTTTGAAATTAATTAGTTTAGAATTGAATTTCGTTCTAGTTTTTATTTTTCTCAGCAATCCATTTTGACATGTACATGGTACTTTTCAAGGTATGATGCTGTAGCAATGCACCCATAAAATTGTCTAAACGGTGTTGTTCTAGATTTTTCTGTATGTTTTGCATTTGATTATTGAATTCAGTTTCAAATAATGTTCTTGCATAACGTTGCTTGATTATTTCAAATCCGTTTTCTTGAGCGGTTAGCCATGTTTTTTCATTTTGATACAACAACACTGCTTGGTTGGCAAAAAGTTCGGGATTGTCTTGGATAAAACCATTCCATGTTAAATCACCATGCATTGATTCGGCGCCAATTGTAGTAGTTACGCTAGGTGTACCGCATTGCATGGCTTCGAGCAATTTTCCTTTTATTCCTGCGCCAAAACGCAAGGGTGCTAGAACAACTCGGGCCTGTTTTACTACTTCTAGCGCATCCTCTGCCCGACCCAGAATTAAGAATCCTTCTTTAGCGTTATGTAGTTGCAGCACTTTTTGGGAAGGATAGGCACCATAAATTTTGCAAACAGCTTCAGGTACTTGTTTTTTAATCAAGGGCCAAATGGTTTGTTTTAAATACTGAACCGCATTCCAATTGGGTTCGTGTAAAAAATTACCAATAAAAGTAAAGTCACTTCTGTTCTCAAAGGATGGTGTTGTAGTTGCATTTAAAATTGCCTCAGGCTCAAGTAAAAGAGGCAGGTATAATAGTAGCGACTGATCAATTTTGAAAGTAGTGGTTAGTATTTCAATTTCATATTGAGAAATCATTAAGGAGATATCGCAGCGCAAAATACTAGCAATTTCTCTTTTGGCAACTTCTTCAACAACTAAGTCTTGGGTTGTGTATACTCGGTTTTCCTTAAAAGCTTTTTGTCTGGCAAGACGCAAACAATGTAAGTCCTCAGTATCTAATATTCGGATAGCATCAGGGCAATTTTCGGCAACACGCCAGCCAAATTGTTCTTCAATCATAAAGCGATCAAAGAGCACTAGAGCCGGATTTAGTTCTTTAATAAACGCATCAAAAGTAGACGAATTGAGAAGGATTGTTTTCTTTTCAACATTTAGGGACGCAAGATCCGTACTAAAAGCGCTGTCTTGCGCTGGAGAGGCAAAGGTGATTTTAAATCCTTGTTTTTGATACAGCGAAATTAATTGTATCATTCTTCCGCCGGCAGCTGAGGAGTTGGGTTCAGGCCAAACAAAACCAATAATTAAGAGTGATTGCACTTTTTTGAGAGATGAAAATTACGGTTGCAAAATACTAATTTAATGTGGTATTGTAGCTTTAGAGACTTGTAAATTCTGATGAAAATAAAGGCTTGTATTTCAGGTTAGATGCTGCGTGAGTGATAGAAGCGTATAGCCCGCAATGGCGTTGTAGCGTAGCAAAAACGCGATGAGGACTTGAAGCGGATAGCCCGACAGCAAAAAAATGGCTAAGTAGAATGTTGCTAGGCCATTTTTTTGGTGGCACGCCCTAATTATTTTTGTTTTATTAAGGGTTCAATTTGATCTTGATGGATGTGTCTATGCAATAAATCACTAATTTTGTAGTACATTAAATGATATTGAAATGTTAGGATTAAAATTAGTTACGGACCCACGATGGGTGAATATAGTGGAGTCAAATATTGAGGAAATATTGACAGACCACGCTTGGTGTGAACAAAAAGCAGCATCGAACGCAATAAGTTTGATTACTCAAAATTCAGAAAAAGAAGAGCTGGTAACTGAATTGATGATTATTGCTAGGGAAGAATTAGAGCATTTGCAAATGGTGCACGACTTGATAAAAAAGAAAGGGCTCTCGTTAGGGCGCGAGCGCAAGGATCATTATGTGAATGAATTGTTTAAGTTCATGAAAAAAGATGGAAGTAGGAATGATGCTTTGTGTGAACGTTTGTTGTTTTCGGCTATGATTGAAGCAAGAAGTTGTGAGCGTTTCAAAGTGCTTTCAGAAAACATTGCTGATGATGAATTAGCTAAGTTTTATAGAGATTTAATGATTAGTGAAGCGGGACATTACACGACTTTTTTAGGATTTGCAAAAAAATATGCAGATCATGTAGATGTGGATAAACGCTGGAAGGAATGGATTGCCTTTGAAACTTCGATAATTGTGAACTATGGTACAAGTGAAACCATTCACGGCTAAACTGAAAGTTAGTTTTCAGGTTAGTGCAAAAAAAAACTTCTCAATTTCTTGAGAAGTTTTGTGGGCCGGATGAATTTTTTATGAATCATTTTGTTCAAGATGAAAAGAAATAACCGTTTGCAGGATACACACCTTTGCATAATCGGGTTAATTTTTACAACTGATAAAACGAGCAGGTTTCAAAAGATATTGTTTACCGTTCTATTTTAATTACGATCGAAACATTTTGATGTCCCAAAAGTATCAAAATGGAAGTATCTAAAAAATCATTTGCCTGCGTTATGTGAAATTATCGAAAAACAGGATTTTCATGAAATTAAAACATCTTTAGAGATTCGTGTCAATCAGCAAGACACGCAAACATTTGTGATGCAGACGTCTAGAAGCGAAATTTACAATCGTGATTATTTAATTGTTTTACTGGCTTCAATTCAAAATGTAATTGAGAAAAAAGAAAAAGAAGCTTGGGTCAATTTAATGAAAGTGATTTCACACGAGCTGTTGAATTCGATAACTCCCATTCGGTCACTTTCTCAAAATTTACAAGACCTAGTGCAGCAGGAAACCATTTCGGCAGAAGATTTAGACGATATGAAAAGTAGTGTTACCACGATGTTGAGACGAAGTGACCACTAGCAGCAATTTGTAGAAAGTTATCGGAAACTGGCCATGTTGCCATCTCCCAAAAAACAAATAATGGAACTATCAAAATGGATTGACAACAGTTGTCAAATCATGAATCCATTGTTTAAAAAGGAACACATAGACCCGAAAAGAAGGAGCCGGGATTGGTTTAACTTTATCTAAAAGCATAGTTGAGGCTCACGGAGGCTACTTGGCGTATAGAAATGATGAAGGAATAACAACTTTTGTGATTTGTTTGGTTGAAAATTGATCCTAATTTAGATATGAATAAAAATTAAAGTTTAAGTTAAGCGTAGTAATTTATCAAGTACAAAAGTTCTCTTTGCTCTATAAATACATCTCTCTATAAAATAACTCAAAACTTTAATAACTGTATAGATTTTTAATGTAAATTGAAAAGGTTTTCTTTATTTCAATAGCTGGCACCAATACTATTTCTTGGAACAGACAATAGCGACTCAGAAAAAAAGCCTATTATTAGTCAGTCAAATCTATTAATTGCATCACTCTTTTTCATCTTGTTTAGTCAAATAAATTTAATATACATATTTTGTAGAAGGATTATCTCCTGTTAAAATACTTTAGTTTAACTACTTGTAACTGGTGAAGGATCGCAATGGAAATCTCGAAGCAAGGCACAGGAAGTTCCACGACTTTTAATGTACTGTCTATCCATGAACAGATTATAATAGACAATTTTTTTAAAAAATTAACTCTCAAGTGATGAGCATTGCGAGGGTAGGTCAAAAAAAAATAAAAAGCAGGTATTTATACGTTAAACTATCTGCTTGGCTTGTCATATTTTTGGTTAAACAATTACTAACAAAAACTAATAGAAACGAAACCATTACTCCCCATGAAAAAAACAATTACCAAATTAAGTGTCGTAGCCTTCTTAGGGCTCACCATTTTTATAGCTTGTAAAACCCAAGAAAAAACAGAAGCTTCAAGCTACTTACCAATCAATGTTTTACCTTCTTGTGTAGTCACTCCTTCTGAGTTTAAGACTTGGTTTGTGGGTGGTAATCCTACTGAGAACGGAGCTGTAGAACCTGCTAACAGTGTGACTTTTGGTCATGAAGACAATGGTGATTTTTACCGATGGTCTGAGCAAATGTTTTTGTGGATTACTTCGCCAAGCTCAGGTATTTATGGACAAAGTAAGACCATTTTTGAATCACCTGTTTTCTTTACCGTTTCACCAGAATTTGGTGTCAATGAAAGAAAATTAATTCCGCATAGACCTGGTATATTGTTGAGTGCGCTACCTAATATAGAAAAAAGTAGAGGTGTTGACAGCGAGGAAGGACAAGCCACTGGCGATGCTTTGATGTCAAAAGATGGTGCCTTACTCTATTATATTACCATGGTAAATGATGTGTATGCACAGTTTATAGCGGCGGTTAATGCAGGCAAAATGAAAGGCAAGCAATTTCCAACCACACAAGCTGAACTAAATACTATTATAGCGTATGCTAAAAGCCAAAATATTGTTTTACCAGACGCCAATGCCTTAGCCATCGAACTTAAAACTTCGTGGGTTGATGCCAGTACTGTGAAAGATCTGAGTAAATATATTACTATAGATGCACTTGTTCCTACTTATATTAAAACATCAAAAAAGTGGACTATCATTCCTAATAAAACTCAAAAAATAAAATTAGCCCTATTGGGTGTACACATTGTGGGAAGTACGGCTGGACATCCAGAGATGGTGTGGTCAACTTTTGAACATAAAAACAATGCCCCTAATTTAAGTTACACCTATTTAGATACCGCAAAGAAGCAACAGAAGATTGCGGCAGATACAAAAGGCCTTTGGGTTTTGAATTCGGCACCAGCAGATACGACCAACATTAATATTTCTCACATGAAGTTTAAAAACGATACTATTTCTGCACAGTGGACTACTAAGCCTCTACCGCCTGCAAATAATACCATTAGCCCGAGTAATACTACCAGAACCAAGCCTTGGGGTGTGGCGAATAAAGGAGTTCCAAACCCTGAGAATGCGACTGCAGCGGCTTCCAATAGTCAGATCATATCGATTAACAATTCGGTGCTATCCCAATTGGTTGGTAATGACATACGAAAAAATTATCTTTTTATAGGATCCACTTGGACGGATGGTGGCGCAGCACCTAATGGTCAAAGTTATTCAGCTACCAATACCACAAGCGGTGTGGCGATAGGTACAAGTCAGTTGGCAAATAGCACAATGGAAACCTATGATCAAAGTACGGCCTATAACCCAAATGGTTCTTGTTTTAGTTGTCATCATGATTATAAGTCGCCTACACCTACTTTAGACCCTAATTTTTTAAGTCACGTGTATGCTGATATTAGAAGAGGAGATTCTATCTCAGGAAAAAAGGTTAAGTTAATTCAGTAATAGATTGAAAAGAGTTTAAAAGTGTAAGGTTTCCATAGATCAATAGATTATGGACAGCCTTACACTTTTGGCTTATTCAAACCGGATGGGTAGAATTAAAAAACACATTTTAAATTGATTGTATCCATTACAATCAGAGCCAGGAGAGTGACAGTAGGTCGAAATAATGGGTTTGAAATCATAACTACACCCAACGGGCTACTTAACTTTTAAAACACATTAATTTCTAAAGAAAATATTAATTTTAAGAAATAACCAAGACACTGTCTTACAGCACCATAATTTATGAAGGGTATAAGATTAAATTTCATTAATCATTCAAATGATATGAATAATAGTAGCATTGTTATTTTTTCTAAAAATAGTGCTACAGATTTTGAAGAGCTGGCTATTGCTTGGAAAGTAATCGAAAATTGCGGTATAGGAGAACATCATCCTTTAACTTATGACCTAAATGTGTATGTTTCGGCTGGAGATTCTTATGGGAATTATACCCCTGAATTATTAGCCCAGCACGGTCAGCAATTTGAGATGATTAAGAACACTTCTGGGGATATTTTACAATTGAGCGGAAAATCCGCTGTGAGCCCTACTGAAATAGAAATTGCTAATAATTTACCTACGGGTTCTATTAGCGGGAATGTATATCGTAGTGGTAGCTTATATGCTTCAACTCATAATATAGCGCCAAGTCAAAAAGCAGTGTTTTCATTTAAACCTACTATTTGGATTGGTGTTGTTTCTCAAATAACCGAAGGTGAAGTAATAAATTCAGCCATTATGTCGCAAATAAACACTGAGATTAGTTTGTTAGGGATCTCTAGTGCCGATATTGTGATGACTGGCGGCGGTCCTGGTTCTTCTTCTACCCCATTTACATTTAGCTTGCAAAATGTTCAAATGGCTTAAGGCTTAACTTTTTCAAAATATAGTCTAAGATATAATGAGATGATAATTGTTTAGTTTAAATTAAAAATTTGTTTAGACGGCTTCCAGTGGGTAGGAAGCCGTTTTTTTGTTCCATACTTTAGTTTACTTCATGGTTGCGAGTTTGATGCTAAGGAATGTTCATTTGGGTTTAAAGGATGTGTGTGACTGATAAAAAAGGGTATTTTCCCCCTAGTTATATTTATCAATAATTTTTACGTTTACATCTGAAAAACAGGTATTTATACTTATGTCTAGCTTTTTAATAAAGATTAGATTTGGTAAATTTATTTGGTATTTATAACAATTTTGAACAGCTCTAAAAACTAAAAACATGAAAAAACTATTACTCGTATTTTTACTCTTATCAGGGGTAAGTATTTATTCTCAAACTAATCCCGAGGATAAACAAACAACAAAGGAAGATTTGGAGAAAGAACTAAAGACTGAATTAAATAAAAATCCACAAGACTCAAAAAAAGTCGAAGAACTAATAAAGAAAATAGCAGTAATAAATAAAAAAAGCAATGTTCTAACTGTTATTTATGATTTTGAAACACAAGCTTATACTTCAAATCAATTAAAACCCAAACACAAACAACCAATTGTATTCAAAATAGATAACATCAATAAAATTGCAAACAAAGTAGAAATCACTTCAAATGATGTAAAAATAAACGATGATTTTTTAAATGGTGATGAAAAAAAAGTAGCTTCATTAATTGCAGAAGACAAGCCAAAAGAAGAAATTAAAGCAACAGCATTGAATGTTAATCTAGAGGTTTCAGAAGAGGTTAAAAGAGGAAATAATAAAAAAAATATAGAGGAGAAATTTAATCCTGCAAGTGGCATAAAAGAAAAAAGTGATTACATTGTACAACTAAGTGGAGAAATTAAAGCACTTGAAAATAAAATTCAATTAAATTCAAATCTTTTAGATCAAAAACAAAAAATATTAAATGACTATCAAATAAAGAAAGCCGACGAACAGAAAAAAGGAGAACTTGCTGATAGTCAAATAATCGCTAACTATTCCAGCACTATTACAACTATTGGAAATGAAATACTCACATTAGAAAATAACATTCTCGTAGAACAATCTACCCTTGTAAATAAAAAAAATGAAAACATAGATAAAAAAAATGAGCTGATAAAGCTTAGTGATGATTTAGGGAAATTTACAATTAAAACCAATTCTTTACTGGCAAAGTATAACTGTGTTTACGGAAAAATTAAAGATATTAATAAAATAAATTCTGCTTATAATAACTTTATCGATTATATCATCAATCCCTCTTTAAACTTTAATCAGTACAATAATGATTCAGAAGGAATCTGCTCTATTTTAAAAACTGATAAGAGAAACGGATATTATTCTGTTGTCTCAATATTTGATGAAGCTTATGCTGATTTCATTCAAGAATACAACTTCTTTCATAACGATGAATTGTTTTATACAATAAATAAATTAGATGAAAGTTATGCAAAATTAGTAAAGACACAAATTGAGACATTAAAAAGAGATGTTGAAGCGCTTTATCTATTGGTAGATGTTACTGGATTGAGAAAAAAACTAAACAATGTAGAAATTATCAATAATGTTTTATCTAAAAAAAAAGCCTTTACTGTGGTATCAAATCCGGTACAACCGCTCGAAGATTACATAGAGTTTAAAGTAAAAATAAAGCAAAACAATGAACTAGGAAGCTCTATTATAAAAGAAAATGATAAAGATTTTACTTATATGGAATATGTAAGACAAGGCGTAAGATGGGATGTAAGTGTAGGTCCCGTATTTGATTTTGGTATTAAAAATCAAGAATACGAAATAAAAAAGGTTAAAGATGCTACATTTCAAATAGTTGAAAATAACACCTCTAAATATAAGCCAACAATTGCAGCAATGCTTCACACAAGTTTTAGAAGTAATAGTATGTTTGCCTTTGGGTTTTCGCTAGGCGTATCTATTAATGTGGTTGATTTAAATTTTAATTCTTTTTTTCCTGGTGTCAGTGCACTAATTGGCAAAAGAGAAAAAATAGTATTTACCGTTGGTCCAGCTTTTAAAAGAGTAAATCAAATTAAAAGTATTTATAAAAATGATGCAGATAGAATACTCGCTGCAGAAATTCAAATAAAGGATATAACCACTGAGCAATTTAGAATTGGCTATTTTTTTGGGATTACTTACAATTTAACTAGTAAGCAAGTAAGTAAGATCAAAAAAATATAGCTGTAAAATTTTTCACAAAAAAAACCGTAAAACTAATCCTTTTACGGTTTTTATATTTATAAAAGAGTAGAAATAGGAGGGGGATAAAATGTTTAGATTTGTTAAAGACCAAATTAATAGCAAAGGATGAATAACCAAAATCCTAACGAAACTCGTTTCGAACTTAAAGAAGCAATTCCTGCAGGCCACATCGAAAAAGTGCCTATTGAGTTTTTTGATTTTCTAGTCATTGACGAATGTCATAGAAGTATTTATAACCTTTGGAAACAAGTCTTGGATTATTATGATGTGTTTCAAATTGGTTTAACCGCAACGCCTGATAACAGAATGTTTGGTTATTTCAATCAGAATTTGGTAAAGAAAATAAGTTTTTCAAAAAAAACACCTTCCGAGTTGAAGAAGACCCAAAAAGTGTCTTGCAACAATGTCGTAACGATTATTACCCGCGTATTGCTGTTACCGTAGATATGATTGCCACAGGCACCTTATATATGACCTCTAGAAGTATTGTATTTTATGCGTGATGTAAAAAGCCTTTAGAAGTTAGCTTAGAGGGGTAAGGAAAATTGATTTCTTCTTATTCATGATTGCCTAATCCCCAACTTTTGAACTTGATCCAATTGTATTAAGATATTTTACTAAAAAGCTGTTGATTTTTGTGCAAAAAAAAACTTCTCAATTTCTTGAGAAGTTATGTGGGCGATGAGGGGTTCGAACCCCCGACCCCCTCGGTGTAAACGAGGTGCTCTGAACCAGCTGAGCTAATCGCCCTAATGCAATTCGATAATTTTCATTTCCTTATTGCGAGTGCAAATATAAGACTGTTTTTTGGATTTGCAACTAAAAAACAAAAAAAATTACAAAATTTCTGCAACTACAAAGGTACTCCCACCTAAGTAAATGAAGTCGGTCTCTATTGCATTTTGCAATGCTATTTGATAAGCTTCTGATACAGAATTGTATACTTCGCCTTGAAGTGCAAATAACGCGGCTTTTTGTTGTAAGTTTGAAGCGTCTAGTCCACGAGGAATATTGGGCTTACAAAAATAATATTTTGCATTTTTTGGAAATAAAGGCAAGATTTCTTCTAAATCTTTATCATTTACTACACCTAAAACAACGTGTAACGTGTCAAATTTCTCTTTCTGTATTTGCTTTAATACGATTTCAAGCCCGTTTTTATTATGCGCAGTATCGCAAATTACCTTTGGAGCCGTATGTATTTGCTGCCACCTGCCTTGAAGTCCTGTGTTTTTTACCACATGTAACAAACCATCTTGCATATTTTGAGGTGTGATTTCAAATTCAGTTTGCTTATTTAAAACCTGTATGGTTTGTATTACTGTCTTTTTATTGTGCATTTGATAATCGCCAATCAGGTCTGAAGGATAGCTTTCTGTAATTAAATCAGAGGCAAAATAAATTTCTGAATTTCCTTCTTTGGCTTTGGTCAAGAAAACGGGTTTTGTTTCAGAGGTGTATTCTCCAATAATTACGGGAACATTGGGTTTAATAATTCCTGCTTTCTCAAAAGCAATTGCTTCAAGTGTATTGCCCAAAAATTGGGTGTGATCCAGTCCTATATTGGTCACAACCGAAACCAATGGGGTGATAATATTGGTTGCATCTAGTCTTCCGCCCATTCCTACTTCAATAATAGCAATGTCAACTTTTGAAGTAGCAAAATAATCAAACGCTAATCCAACGGTCATTTCAAAAAAACTCATGTCATTTGCTTCAAAAAAGAGCTGATGTTCAGTAATGAAAACTTCAACAAATTTTTCAGATATTTCGATCCCGTTTATTTTAATTCGTTCTCTAAAATCTTTTAAATGTGGTGAAGTGTACAAACCTACTTTATATCCCGCTTCTTGTAAAACCGATGCTAGCATGTGTGATGTTGATCCTTTGCCATTGGTTCCTGCCACATGAATGCATTTCAACTGCTTCTCTGGATGATTAAGGTGTGCAGCAAGTTTATGGGCGTTACTTAAATCTTTCTTGTAAGCTTGTGCTCCTTGAAGTTGGTACATTGGGAGTTGATTAAACATCCAGTTTATAGTGTCTTGATAATTCATTTTGATGGTAAATAGGAATTGTTTAAAATATTTTTCAATTTTTTTAGTTTAATATTACATCGAAAAGTATCTTTATTGCAAAATTGAAATAAATTTTAGAATTAATGATTAAAATACAATAATATTATATGTTTAGTTTTATACAATTACAGGCGGACACCCTTACTAATGCTGCATCAAATGTAGTTATTGAAAAAATTGCTCCTAATACTGAGGTTTCTACTTTAGGATTTTTATTAAAAGGAGGAATATGGCTAATTCCTATTGGGATTTTATTGTTTTATACTTTTTACCTTATTGTAGAACGCTATTTATACATCAGTAAAGCTTCAAAAGTAGATAACTTGTTGCTTCGTGATGTAAGGGATCAGTTAAATTCTGGAAACTTGGACTTAGCAAGATCTATTGCAGAACGAAGCAGCACTGGGTCTGGAAATATAATTAAAGAAGGTATTCTTGTTATTGGTAGGCCAATTAGTGAAATCGAATCGAATATGGATCGTGCAGCCGATATTGAAATTGGCGAAATGGAAAAACACTTAAGCCATTTGGGACTTATTGCGGGTATCGCGCCTACCTTAGGTTTTATTGGGACAATTTCTGGAGTTATTAAAATATTTTATAGCATATCAGTTACTGAGAATATTAGTATCGGAAACATTTCTGGTGGATTGTACGAAAAAATGATCAGTAGTGGAGCGGGTTTAATAGTAGGAATTGTTGCTTACAGTGGATACCACTTGTTGAACGGAAAAATTGATAATTTTGCATTAAAAATCCAAAAACAAGTTCTTGAGTTTGTAAATATTATTCAAAGATCATAACATGTCTATAAAAAGAAAAAGAAGATTCCATGCTGAGGTCGCGACTTCTTCGTTAAGCGACATCATGTTTTTTTTACTGCTGTTTTTCTTGATTATTTCAACACTTGCTAATCCAAATGTAATCAAGATGACCTTACCAAAGGCACAATCAAATGAAAAAACAAACAAGCAATACATCAGTTTATCAGTCACGGAGGATAAAAAATTCTACATTGACAAAGAGCCTGTTTCATTTGAAGAACTCGAGACTACACTAATGTCGAAAATGGGTTCGGCAAAAGATCAAACCGTTATTGTTAGAATTCCATTTAACTTACAAGTACAAGATTTAGTCGATGTCTTGCAAATAGGAGTGAGGAACAATCTAAAATTTGTGATTGCTACCAGTCCTAAATAAATAATAGGGCACGTTTTTAAAAGTTGCTATTTTGGGCGTGACCAGAATAAATAAAAGGGGCTAATCAACTTTATAGTGATTAGCCCCTTTTTTTATTCCGGTCGGGCTATTCGCAGTACTTCGGTACTTGCGGCTATCCCTCACGCGGCCCAACGTTCATTTGAAACCTATTTTTAAAATGTATTGTGGTATAAACTAACCCACTAATTTAAATTGAAATTATAAACAATCTTTCCTACTTGTTTCTCAGGTGCATCACTGCTTGCGTCCCACTTGCTGTTCATGGCAGCAATTCTAGCTTGATCTAGCAAGCATTTTGCCGTATTTGTAGTTCCTTTTATACCAGCAACGGCTTTAGTTGTACGTCCGCTGCGATCTACAGTAACCTCAACTACAACCCTGCCTTGTTCATTGTCTTTGCAAATATTTTTTGGTTTAGGTAGATCCATCGCTTTTCTATTGCCTACTGAATAGCCAACGCCACCGCCAGAACCACTTCCAGATCCGCCTCCACTTCCAGATCCATAGCCACTCCCAGTTCCTATGCCAGTTCCAGTTCCGTTTCCTCCGCCTGTTCCACCACCAGAACCTCCAGATCCATAATATTCTCCAGAGTTTAAGCTTCCGTTTGCTTTTCCTTTGTTTCCGGCTGTTTTGTCATCCCCATCGCCACCTTTGTTTGAGCCTTTGAGAATACTCGACAAAGCGTCATTTGTAGTATTCGAAACTTTGGGTTTTACAACTACGGTTTTTATTTCTTCTTTTACTACAACTGTGGGTTTCTTTGTTTTCTCTTTTGTAGGAATAACAACGCTTTCATCTGTACTGTTTTCTTGTGAAAGTATCGCTTCATCAGGTGTAGTATTTACTGGAGTTTGCTTAGATTGGTTAGTTACCTCTAGTACTTCACTTTGATAATCAGCTCCAGACCCAAGATCACTATCTCCAAAATTGACTGTAACTCCGCCACCGCCACCACCGCCAGCAAGTTCATCTGCATTTGCAGGAGGCCAAAATCGGATAAAAAATAAAATCAACAACATTGTCGCATACAAAAGAGTAGTGATGATTAAAGATTTCTTTTGATTAGATGAAATGGTGGAACTCATTTTTGTTTTATTTGTAAAAGTGTATGATTAAAAACGTTGAAAAGTACTAAAAATTGTCAAGAGTAAAAAGCGAGTGCTCAAATATAAATTTGAGCTTTTTAAAAGTAAAATGGGAATTAGTAGCTTTTATGACTACTAATTCCCATTTATATAAGTGTAATTATGATTGCTTGTATTAAGTAAGCTGTTTTAGTGCAATTTCAAATGCAGTTGCGCTGATGTTAGTTTTGCTAGGATTGATTGCGTATGCTTTCTCGATAGCCGTTTTGATGATTTCAGAAGTGTCTTGAAATATAGCTTCATCAGTCATTTGAACTTTCTTTTCCATGAAATAAGCAAATACACGTGCCATACCGCAATTAGAAATAAAGTCAGGAATTAAGCTCACTTTGTGATCTACATCCTCCATAATTGGACCAAAAAATATTTCTTTGTCTGCAAAAGGAACATTGGCACCGCATGAAATTACTTCAAGACCATGAGAAATCAAACTATCAATTTGAGATTGAGTCACAAGTCTTGATGCTGCACATGGAGTAAATATTTCAGCCCCAATAGTCCAAATCTTTTGGTTGATTTCTTCAAAAGGAATCATGTTCTCGGCAACCAGTTTATTTCCGTCTTTGGCTAAAAACAAAGCTCTTATTTCTTCGAAAGAGAATCCTTCTTCATTAATCAATCCGCCATCTCTGTCAATAATACCAATTACTTTGGCACCCATTTCGGCTAAATAAAAAGCAGCTGCAGAACCTACGTTACCAAAACCTTGAACAATAGCTTTTTTTCCTTTTACATCACCGCCATAAATGGCATAAAAGTTACGAACGGCTTCGGCTACACCGTAACCAGTAATCATATCAGCAACAGTATATTTTTTAGAAACATCTGGAGAGAATTTTGGGTTCTCTATTACTTTTACAACACCTTGACGCAACTGACCTATTCTGTTAATTTTATCAGCTTCAGTAGGTTTGAAATGACCGTTGAACACGCCTTCTTGCGGGTGCCAAACGCCACATTCCTCAGTCATAGGAATAACTTCGTGAATTTCGTCTACATTCAAATCTCCACCTGTACCGTAATAACTTTTCAATAAAGGAGAAACGGCTTTGTACCAGCGTTGCAATACCCCTTTTTTTCTTGGGTCATTTGGGTCAAAATTTATTCCAGATTTAGCTCCACCAATGGCAGGTCCAGAAACCGAAAATTTAACTTCCATTGTTTTGGCAAGTGATAAAACCTCGTTCATGTCAAGGCCTTTTCTCATTCTTGTACCACCACCGGCAGCACCTCCGCGAAGAGAATTGATTACAGTCCAGCCTTCGGCTTCGGTTTCAGGATCTTTCCAGTTAAAAACAATTTCAGGCTCTTTATTTTCGAATTTCTTTAATAAATCTTTCATTTGTTGTGATATGTTTATATCTGCAAATATAAAAAAAGCAATTTTGCTAATTGTTTATTCTGCAAAAAAAAGAATAAAGATTTTTTTTAGTTATTCTTTTCCTAATAAATCTTCTTTCAATGTTTTGTCAACAGGGTTTTCAGATAGCCAAATTCCGTAGAATGCTTTTTTGAATTCTAGTCCTTTAATTTTACCTCTGTAAATTTTATTCTTTGTAATCCATAATGATTCATCTTGAGGATTAAAGGTAAGTTCAAAAACATCACCAGATTTAGTCTCTTCGGTGCTTAATAAGTCTTCAAGCTCTTGAAGTTCTTTGGTAAATTTCAGAACTCCGGATTCTCCTACAGATTTTTCCATCCCTTTTGCAAGCGCTTTAGATAGTTTTTTTGAAGTGATCAATCCAGACGTGATGTGAAGTGCAACAGCCATTTCATTACCGCTTTCAAGAATCTGTTTAGCATCTTGATTAAACTTTGTCAAGTATAAAGCTTGAATGTATAAGTCAGTAAAAAATTTAGAGCGTTGTCCGACTCCATTAAGGGTAAGATTTACTCCTTTAAATTCAATTGTTCTAGGAATATTAACTCCGTTAACAGTAAAGTTTTTTTGTGCATTTACGGTATTAAATTGTAGGGCACTCATTAAGGCGAATACTATCAGTACTTTTTTCATAATGTGGTATTTAATTAAAAAAAATGGATTTAAAACAGTCTGCAAATATAGCTCAAAAAAAGGATTGTAATGGTATTGAGAATAATGTACTTTTAAAATTATGATTTCTGTTTTAATTTGTCTTAAAATTAATGAAAAATATTTATTTATTCATAAATTTTTCCTGAACTATGATTCATTTTGGCTCCTGTCACACTTTTTAATACATTGATTTTGTTTTCTAATCGCAATATTCCAAGTATTCCAAAGATCAGTGCCTCTTTGAATTCGATAATTTTAGGTGAAGGAATTATAATTGTAGCCAGTGGCAATTCATTTTGTATTGTTTCAATTAAAAAATTATGGTAAGCTCCGCCTCCGGTAATAAATAGTGTTCCAGTTTTGTTTGGCAACGCATTTGCTATTTGTATAGCAATATGATTTGTAAAGGTGTTAAGCTTATCTTCAATTGATAAGTCATATTGGTCTATCAAGGGAATAATTATTTCTTTAACAAATTCAAAGCCCAGTGATTTAGGGTGTTTTTTTTGGTAATAGTCTAATGCGTTTAATTTTTGTAATAAGGTAGAATGACATGCGCCTTTTTTTGCAATAGCACCTTTGTCATCATAAGCCAATCCCAGTACATTAGAATAGTGATTTAATACCGTGTTTACAGGGCAGATATCAAAGGCTATCCGTTCTTGATTTACTTCAAATGATAGGTTTGAAAACCCACCTAAATTCATGCAATAGTCGTATTCACTAAATAAAATGCGATCTCCTATAGGTACAAGTGGTGCGCCTTGGCCCCCTAGTGCTACATCTTGAACTCTGAAATCACAAACTACTTTTTGTTTTACTATTGTTGCTATTTGTGGTAAATTTCCAATTTGTAAAGTAATACCCTTCTCTGGCTGATGTAAAATAGTATGTCCGTGGGAACAAACGGCATCAATAGAGTTGAGCTTGTTTTTTAAAATGAAATTTGCGATAACCTCACCTAGTAACTGTGTATAAGATTCATTCAGTTCAATTAATTTTTCAGTAGAGAAAGAAACGGCACTTTTTAATTTGTTTAACCAATCTGGTGAGTATGAAACAGTTTGAGTTTCTAAAATTTCAAATTCCCATGTATTGTCTTTTGTAGTAAAAACAATGTGTGCCAAATCAATGCCGTCTAGCGACGTGCCTGACATTACACCTATAATATTGTATTTTTCTTTAAACATTGGCTAAAATTGCGAAATCGTTTGAAATCTGATATTTAATAATTACTTTTGGGGGCAAATTTAAGAACAATTAATTTACAACAAAAATATGGATTTTAATCTAACCGAAGAGCATTTAATGATTCAGCAGGCTGCTAAAGATTTTGCAGTTGCAGAATTATTACCAGGAGTGATTGAGCGTGATGAACATTCAAAATTTCCTACTGAGCAAGTGAAGATGATGGCCGAATTGGGTTTCATGGGAATGATGGTAGATCCTAAGTACGGAGGGTCAGGTTTAGATAGTATTTCATATGTATTGGCAATGACCGAAATAGCAAAAGTAGATGCGTCTGCTGCTGTTATTATGTCTGTTAACAACTCATTAGTTTGCGCTGGTATGGAAAAATATTGTTCAGAAGAACAAAAAATGAAATACCTAGTGCCACTTGCTAAAGGAGAAGTTATTGGTGCGTTTTGTTTGTCTGAGCCAGAAGCAGGAAGTGATGCAACTTCTCAAAAAACAACTGCAATAGATAAAGGGGACCATTATTTATTAAATGGTACTAAAAACTGGATTACAAATGGAAGTACGGCTTCTACATACCTAGTTATTGCACAAACAGATGTTGAAAAAGGACATAAGGGTATCAATGCTTTTATTGTTGAAAAAGGTTGGGCTGGTTTTGATATTGGACCAAAAGAAAAGAAAATGGGAATTCGTGGTAGTGATACACACTCTTTAATGTTTACAGATGTTAAGGTTCCTAAAGAAAATAGAATTGGTGAGGATGGTTTTGGGTTTGCTTTTGCCATGAACGTATTAAACGGAGGTAGAATTGGTATAGCATCTCAAGCATTAGGTATTGCTACAGGAGCTTATGAAATAGCTTTGAAATATTCAAAAGAAAGAAAAGCATTTGGTAAAGAGATTTTCAACCATCAAGCTATAGCTTTTAAATTAGCGGATATGTACGTAAAAGTCACTGCTGCTAAATTATTAGTAATGAAAGCTGCTTGTGAAAAAGATGAAGGTAAAGATATTGCACACTCTGGTGCAATGGCAAAATTATATGCTTCAGAAATTGCTCTTGAGGTAGCTAATGAAGCGGTTCAAATTCATGGAGGAAACGGTTACGTTGCTGAATATCATGTAGAACGTATGATGCGTGATTCTAAGATTACACAGATATACGAAGGAACTTCAGAGATTCAACGTATCGTGATTTCAAGAGGATTGGTTTCCTAAAAGTTATACAGATCTAGTTTAAACCCTTTTCAATTTCGATTGAAAAGGGTTTTTTTATGGTCTTAATTAGTATTTTAAGATTTTTTAAGATTTTTATTGTTTAAAAATGATTTCGGGACTCTTTTTAATTTGATACTAATTGCTTTTCTTTGTTGAGTTGTGATTTTAGATTTCTTTTTTTAAACCATTGCAACACTCAACTAATACATTTTTATGCTGATACCTTCTATACATAATAGTTTAAACGAACTGATAGATTTGCTAGGTCAATTGTCACAAACAGAATATTCAAATTCTTGTGCAGAATTAAGCAATGCTACTATTGGAGAGCATACGAGACATATTATTGAAATGTTTCAATGTCTTGAAAATCAATATGATTTAGGAGTAGTGAACTATGATAAAAGAGAGCGTAACACCCTTATTCAAACGGATACGACTTTTGCTATAGAAAATATTAGGGCTGTCCAACAAAATTTAGAGAAGGAAAATAAAAACATAACCTTATTGCAAATTATTGACGGAGAAGAAATCCGAATCGACAGTAACTATAATAGAGAATTGTTATATAATTTAGAACACTGTATTCACCATCAAGCGCTAATAAAAGTTGCGATATTACAATGTGAAACCGTTACCATTGATCCAAATTTTGGTGTTGCAAGATCAACCATAGAATATAGAAATCAATGTGCACAGTAAGTTTTGTAGCAACAAATGATAGTTTTATCATTACTTCGAACCGGGACGAAAAAACAATAAGACCTAGTGCCATTCCTCCAAAAAGTTATACAGTAAATGGACAAAATCTTATTTTTCCAAAGGATCCAAAAGCTGGTGGAACATGGTTTGTGACCAAAGCTGATGGAACTGTTTTGGTATTGCTAAATGGTGCCGCAGAAAAACATGAAGTCCAACTACCTTATCGAAAAAGCCGTGGCTTGATTGTTTTAGAAATGATTAGTAGCACGTCTCCAAAAGATTTTTGGATTGAAATTGATTTAGAGGCAATAGAACCATTTACTTTAGTGTTATTTCAAAATCAGGAACTTTTTCAATTGCGTTGGGATGGGAACAATAAGCAAACTCTAGCTTTAGATAACAATAAAAATCACATTTGGTCTTCATCTACTTTGTATCCAGCTTTGGTGAGGGAACAACGAGCTGATTGGTTTCATACCTTTATGAGCGAAACTGATGTTATTTCAAAAGAAAAACTATATGATTTTCATCGGAATACGCAGGAAGGAAATGAGGAAAACGGTTTAGTAATTAATCGAAATAACGAGATGAAAACCTTAAGTATTACTCAGGCTGTAGTACATCAAAATAAAGTTAGTATCTTACATTATGATTTGGTAGAACAACTCGATTTTTCAACCTCATTTATCACCATCTAAATACTACAATTTTGAAATTATTTTTTCATAAAATTACCCATTGGGAATATTGGCCTTTTCAAATTGTTTATATTCCTATTTATTTTTTGTGGTCTTACTATTCAATCAAGGCAAAATCGATTTTTTTCTTTAATGCTTCTAATCCCACTATAAAAAATGGAGGTTTTATGATGGAGTCTAAGAAAGAAATTTATGATTTGATACCGCAGCAGTATTACCCAAAAACAGAATTAATAGAAGAAGGAATTGCGGTAGAAAATGTTATAAAGACTGTTGAAAGCGCAGCGATTAAGTATCCGTTTATTGCAAAACCAGATGTTGGACTAAGAGGATCTGGAGTCAAAAAAATTAACACGGTTCAGGATTTAAAAGAATATGCTGAAAAAGCAAATTTCAATTACTTGGTTCAAGATTTAATACCTTTTTCAAATGAGGTTGGTATTTTTTATGTGCGCTATCCTAATGAAAAATTAGGAAGAATTACCGGAATAGTATCTAAAGAATTCTTGATTATTACTGGAGATGGTTTTTCAACCGTTCAAGAGTTAATCAAGGAGAATCCGCGATATGAACTTCAATTGAATGTCTTGAAAAAAGAGTACGGTAAAAAATTATTCGAAATTTTACCAAAAGGCGAGAAGTTAAATTTAGTTCCTTACGGCAATCATGCTCGCGGTGCAAAATTTGTAGATGGTAGTCATTGGATAACTCCAGAATTAACAAAAACGATTAACGAAATGTGTTTGCAAATCCCAGGTTTTTATTTTGGTAGACTGGATGTCATGTACAATACTATCGAAGAATTAGAACAAGGAATTAATTTTGCTGTGGTAGAGTTAAATGGAGCAGGTAGTGAGCCAACTCATATTTATGACCCGAAACATTCACTATTTTTTGCTTGGAAAGAATTAGGGCGTCACATTACGTATATGTATGAAATAAGTGTGGCCAATCATAATAAAGGTGTTCCTTATTTAAGACAAAAAGAGGGAATGAAGGAATATAGAATGCACCTAGAACAAAGTAAAAAAATTATAAATTTCTGATTCCATGAGAGCCATAAAAAATATTTTTGTTGGTTTTTTGGTCAGCTTTATTGGTTCAATTCCATTAGGTTATCTAAACTTGATTGGTTTTGAAATCTATTCGAAACTTGGAATAAGTAGTTTGTTATTATTTTTGTTTGGCATTCTAGTGGTAGAAATGTTTGTTATTTATTTCACATTACTTTTTGCAAAACAACTTGTTTCCAATAAGAAATTAATGAAGGTTATTGATTTTTTTGCCATTTTTTTTCTCTTAATTCTTGCCTGTACTTTTTATTTTAGCGGGAATACATCGCTAAATAGCCCGTCAGTATTTGAAAAATATGCTGCTTTTTCTCCTTTTTTAATTGGTCTGGGATTGAGTGCAATAAATTTTGTTCAAGTTCCATTTTGGACAGGATGGAACCTATATTTAATGAATGGGAATTATATTACGGTTGCAAAAAGGTTGAAACTGTATTATATTGCAGGAACTTTGGCAGGGACATTTGCAGGAATGCTTGCTTTGATATTGCTTTTAAGTGTTTTGGCACAACGCACAACAAGTTTTTCAACGTTTGTAGTCCCAGTACTTTTTCCGTTGTTTTTTGTTGTTTTAGCTCTTTTTCAAATTATAAAAGTCTACAAAAAGTATTTCTCAAAAAAAATGCCATCATAAAATTTATAAATTTCGCTAATAACTAAACCACAATATCTATGAAAAATATTTTCGTATCTCTTCCTAAAATTTTTCTTGTATGCTTTTCAACTGCAACAGTCTTTGCTCAAACTAATGGTACTTTGCCGCTTAAAAGTATTGAAGCGGTGTATCAAGTAAATGAAAAAGAAGTAGCTGCTACATTGCAATTTTTAGCGTCAGATGCATTAGAAGGTCGAGAAACAGGGCAACCTGGCATAGTGAAAGCTGCAGATTATTTAGAACAATTTTTTAAGGATAATAATGTAAAGCCTTACTTTAAATCGTATAGAGATACCTTATCTACTTTTAAAGAAACTGCTTTTAATGTTGTAGGTTATCTTGAAGGTAGTGATCCTGTTTTGAAAAATGAATTTATACTTCTGAGTGCGCATTACGACCACATTGGTATTACAAAAAAAGGTGTTAATGGTGATTTTATTAACAACGGTGCCAATGATGATGCATCAGGTACCACTGCGGTTGCTGAAATGGCGAAATACTTTAGCATAACAAAAAACAACAAGCGAAGTATTCTGTTTGTGTTCTTTGCAGGAGAGGAAAAAGGGTTGTTAGGATCTAAGCATTTGGCTAAAAAACTAAAAGAACAAAATTTCAACTTGTACACTCACTTTAATATTGAAATGATTGGCGTTCCTATGAAAAGAGATTATCTAGCCTACATTACTGGTTTTGATAAATCTAATATGGCGGCTAAAATCAATGAATATACTGGAAAACAAACCATTGGTTTTTTGCCAAAAGAAGCCGAATACCAATTGTTTTACAGATCTGATAATTTTTCTTTTTATGATGTTTTTAAAGTGCCGTGTCAATCTATAAGTACTTTTGATTTTGAGAATTTTGAATTCTATCACCATGTTTCCGATGATTTCAAAGCGATGGATGTTCCTCACATGACCTCGTTTATTAAAGAATTATTACCTGCTGTGACACAAATGGCAAATACGGTTTCTCACGAAATCATCATGCTCAAATAGTTAAGGAAGGGCTTGATTCATATCATACGCAAGAATGTAATAGTCATTATTGTTGAATTGGAATTCGCTAATGATTGACCAATTCAGTTTTTGCGTATGTGCTTTTGTAGAAGGAATATTGATTTTGTTTATAAAAGTTAAGGCTAATGGATATTTTTGCGACATATGTACGCGCATGAATTCAAACAGAGGGAATATTAGTCCTTTTCCACGGTAATCCTGATGAATTGAAATTGGTCCATATTGAAAACTATTGGATAGCGTAAAAGTATCATCTAAAAAGTGTAATTCCGGAAGTAGTGAACTCATGTATTCAAAAATGGGCCATTGTTTGAAAAAATCCCAACTTCCAGCAAAAATGTACCCAATAATTTTATCATGGTCTTTTGCAATGAATAGTTCTTTTTTTTCAATAACTTCATTTAATTGTGAGATTGTAAAAGGAGTAGTGACAAATCCAGCAGCTTTTTCAGTTTCAGTTAGGTTTGCAACGAGGTATAATTCTTGTAAGGCCAGCACTCCGTCAATGTCACTTATTTGGGCTATTTCATAGTATAGATTCTGTGTCATATTTTGAGAATTCAAAGGTTCATGTTTTGATTTAATACTACATGTAATAATACGAATTTTAATTTTTATTGAGATAACAATCTCCAGGTAAAGCAGTATTTTTTTGCTGTTTTTGTTTATTTTTGTCCTATGAAAAATATCATTATTACTGGAACTAGTAGAGGCATTGGGTTTGAATTGGCATTGCAGTTTGCAACCGCGGGACATCAAGTGCTGGCAATTTCTAGAAACATTCCACAAGCATTAGTAGCATACCAAAATATTACGTGCCTATCAGTTGATTTGTCTGTTGAATCAGAATTAAATAAAGTAAAAGAATTTCTGGACCAATCTTGGAAACAAGTAGATGCTGTGATTCATAACGCAGGAAGTTTATTACTGAAGCCTTTTGTTGAAACCACTCAAGAAGATTTTGAAAATATTTATAAAGTCAATGTTTTTGGAGTTGCTAATTTAACTCGCATTTGTTTGCCGTACTTGCAAAAAGGGAGTCATGTTGTAACCATAAGTTCTATGGGAGGTATTCAAGGAAGTTTGAAATTTGCTGGTTTAGCTGCGTATAGTTCAAGTAAAGGAGCTGTTATTACCTTATCTGAATTATTAGCTGAGGAGTATAAAGAGCAAGGAATTTCGTTTAATGTTCTTGCACTAGGTTCTGTTCAAACTGAAATGCTGGAAGAAGCTTTTCCTGGATATCAAGCACCTATTCAAGCAAATGAAATGGCAAATTATATTTTTGATTTTACTTTAAATGGCAATAAATATTTTAACGGTAAAGTACTTCAAGTTTCTTCTACAAATCCATAATTCTGAATTATTTTGATAGAAACGCTTGCTAAATTTCTGCCTGATCATGCCGTCAAACCTGCATTTGAATTGATCGTGATGCATGGTGTTCATTTGAAAATTGTTAATGAACGCGCTACACGTCATGGCGATTACAGGAAAGGGCTAAGTGGTAAACATGAAATAACAGTCAATGGTAGCTTAAACAAATATAGGTTCCTAATGACTCTTATTCATGAAATTGCTCATCTTGTAGCTTTTGAGAAATATGGTCGCAATATTAAACCGCATGGTCAAGAATGGAAACATACTTTTCAGCAATTGATGGTTCCTTATATTCGGCCAGAGATTTATCCCAATCATTTGTTACCCTTGCTAGCAAGACATTTTAGAAATCCAAGTGCTACAAGTGATACCGATACTACTTTGGCATTAGCCTTGAAACAGTATGACAATCAAAATGATAAAAATTATGTTTTCGAAATTCCGTATGGTAGTGTTTTCCGAATTAAAAATGGAAAAATTTTCAAGAAGATAGCTGTAAGAACTAAGCGTTTTGAATGTCTCGAAATAAGTTCTGGTAAACTCTACCTTTTTAATCCAAATGCTGAGGTTGAACTGCTACAATCATAATTGCTTATTCTTTCAAGTAGGCTTCTCTCACTTTTTTGAACAAGTTTGAGGAGTATACAAAAGCAACTACAGCTTCATTATCAGTTCTGAAAATTTCTTCTTTGGTACCTTCCCAAGCTTTCAAACCATCTTTTAAGAACAAAATTTTCTCACCAATTTCCATTACTGAATTCATGTCATGTGTATTAATTACAGTAGTGATGTTATATTCTTCGGTGATTTCTTTGATGAGGTTGTCAATCAAAATTGCCGTATTTGGGTCTAATCCTGAATTAGGTTCGTCACAAAATAAGTATTTAGGATTGTTTACAATAGCACGAGCTATGGCAACACGTTTTTGCATTCCACCAGATATTTCAGATGGTAGTTTGTTATGAGCTTTAACCAATGCAACTCTGTCTAAAACAAAATCAACACGTTCCTTGATTTTTGCAGTATTATCTTTGGTGAACATTCTCAAAGGGAACGCTACATTTTCGGCTACGGTCATAGAGTCAAAAAGGGCGCTTCCTTGAAAAACCATTCCAATTTCGGTACGCAATTCTCTTTTTTCATCAGCTTCCAAATCAGAGTACACGCGACCATCAAAACAAATTTGTCCAGTCTCGGGTGTATGAATTCCTAAAAGACTTTTCAATAAAACAGTTTTTCCAGATCCACTTTGTCCAATAATAAGGTTTGTCTTTCCTGTTTCAAAAACAGTCGATATCCCTTTTAGAATTTTATTTCCGTTAAATGATTTTTCTACGTTTTTTACTTCTATCATGACCCTAGTAACAATTGTGTTAATATATAATTGATAAGTATGATACAAACAGATGTCCATACAAATGACACTGTACTTGCTTTTCCTACCTCTAGTGCACCGCCTTTCATATAGTAGCCATGAAAAGAGGGAATTGTAGCAAGTAACATAGCGAAAATTAAGGTTTTTATAAAAGCATACGTAATGTGAAACGGAATGAATTCCATTTGAGTCCCGTTTATAAATTCGTCACTAGATATAAATCCGCCGTAAACACCAGCCATCCAGCCACCTAAAATACCTAAAAACATAGCAATTCCTATTACAAAAGGGTAAAGTAATAAGGCTATAATTTTTGGAAAAACAAGGTAATTTAAGGAATTTACACCCATTACCTCTAGCGCATCAATTTGTTCTGTAACACGCATCGTTCCTATACTTGATGTAATAAAGGAACCCATTTTTCCAGCCATAATAACAGAGATGAAGGTAGGAGCAAACTCAAGAATCACAGATTGTCTTGTGGCAAAGCCAATAAGATATTTTGGAATTAATGGGTTTGTAAGGTTCAATGCAGTTTGAATAGCCACTACACCTCCCACGAAAAAGGAAATAAAAGCAACAATCCCAAGTGAGTCAATGACCAAGTCATCAATTTCTTTGAAGATTAATTTTTTCATTACAGACCATTTCGTCTGTTTGTTGAAAATTTCTTTAAGCATCAGGAAGTATCTTCCTATTTGCGTTATATATCGAATGAGCATCATAAGTTTACGAATATGGGCTAAATTACAAAATTGTAAGCATTTTGCGAGTCAAGTAAATTAATAGTTTACTGCTGTAAAACTAAAACAGTTTTTCTTTCATTTTTTTCAATCGGTAACTGCGTATGAATTTTGCTTGTTCTACAGTAACTAATAAAGGTGTTTTTGATTTTTTTGCTTTCCAAAAACCGTTTATGTAATCTATAAAAAGAAGTGGTTTTTTTTTCATCATAGCTAGTTTTATCGAAGCTATCGCTGTGATGACAAACCCATAACCAAGTGTATAAAAAGCTTCGCCTTGCTTGTAACGTGCTTTTTGATTGTAATTTGCACCTGTTGGTTTTAAATGCTTTACGTGTAAACTTGCATTAGTTACGACTTTCCAATTATAAAATTTACATAATAATTCATCTACGGTATCCCAACCCATGGCTGGTTTTAGTCCGCCAATTTGTTGAAAGGTTTCTTTTCTATAGGCTTTTAATGCGCCACGAATATGATCTTTGTCTGTTAAGTTTTCGAGTATCCATTCACCGTTTTTTTCGATGTAGCAAAATCCACCTGCCATTCCAATTCTTTCATCGGACTGGAAGTGTTTGATAATTGTTTCGAAATAATTAGCAGGAAATATTAGGTCGGCATCAATTTTTACAATTAAATCATAGTTTTCATCTAAAGTATCAAAACCTGTTTGAAAGGCTTGAATCACTTTACTTCCGGGTAAATGAACAGCATCTGAAGTTTTGTTAACCAATGAAATAAAAGGATGTTTACTGATAAATGAATTGACAACAGCAGCTGTATTATCAGTAGAATTGTCATTTACCACTACAATTTTAGCTGGTAAAAAAGTTTGGTCCACTAAGGATTGAAGTGTCAAAGAAATCAATGCTTCTTCGTTATGTGATGGAATTACGATATAATATCTCATTAGAAAAATCTGTTTTCTTTATTCTATTATTTATTTTCTCTAACAGCGCAAACAATATAATATCTAGGTGTGAAATAGCGTAACAAAGGTCTAAAGCCAAGTTTTTTTACCGGATGTGTAAACTTTTCTCGAGCGGTGATTTTCCAACCCGTTTTTTCTAATAACCAATCTAATTGCCAATCTTCAAATTCATGGTAATGCCTGTCCCACATGTCGGTTTTGCTGCGGTACGCTGGCGAAAACCAAAGACGTAACGGAATAGAAATGACTAATTTATTGCAGTTTACATTTTCTAAAACAGTATATGGATTTAATAAATGCTCGAATATTTCGAAGGCAGTAAAAACAGAATAAGTTTCGGTTTGCAATGCCGTTTGGTCGTTATCTAAATCTTCTCCTTTGGTGTTTTTTACTTGGTATCCATTTTCTTCCATGATTTTAGAAAACGGATTAGGTACTCCTAAATCAAAGATGGTTTCTGAGGTGGTAACGTGTTGTTTTAAAAATTCTAAGGTATGTTTGAATCTTTTATTAGGAAATGTTTTTTCGTACATGTTTTTTTGATTTTGCCGCTGTGGCACGCAGGTACAAATATAGTAATAAATGTGTTTTGGGCACTGTTTTTTAGCCCGGATGGCAACGAAAATCCCGCAGGTATAAAATGTAGTTTTTCAAGGGGCAAAAAGCGACTAACAGAAGCTTTATTGCCCCTTAGAAAAACAAGTTTTATAACGAGGAATTGCAGTGTACAGCCGGATTAGCTTCATGTACTCGTGCAATTGTTGTAGTTAATATCTATAAATAAAGGCATTGATGTTCATTCCTGCGCCTACAGAGGCAAATAGAAGGATGTCCCCTTTTTGAATGGATTGATTTTCTATTTGACCACGAATTAGTAAGTCAAAAAGAGTCGGTACGGTTGCAACGCTGCTGTTTCCTAATTCATGGATGCTCATAGGCATGATGTCCTTAGGTACAGTTTTGTCAAATAATTTATAGAATCGCTGAATAATGGCTTCGTCCATTTTTTCGTTGGCTTGGTGAATCAAGATTTTTTTCACGTCGTCAATGCCTATTCCGCTGGTATCAAGACAGCTTTTCATGGCCAAGGGAACATTGTTTAACGCAAATTCATATATTTTACGACCGTACATTTTGATGTAGCGGGTATCTGGATCTAAATCAATATTGTATGATTTACCAAAAAATAAATAGTGTGACTCGTCAATGGAGTATGTGGCACTTTCATAGGCTAACATTCCAGTTTCATCATCAGAAGCTTCAATAATGGCAGCACCAGCTCCGTCTGAATAGATCATGGAGTCTCTGTCATGAACGTCAACAACTCTGGAAAGTGTTTCGGAACCGACTACTAAACATCTTTTTGCCATTCCAGATTTGATGAATGCATTTGCTTGTAAAACGCCTTCAATCCAGCCTGGGCATCCAAAGAGGATGTCGTAAGCAACACATTTTGGATTCTTTATTTGCAGTTTATTTTTCACACGTGTGGCTAAGCTAGGTAGCATATCCGATTGGTTTGTGCCATATTTCACATCACCAAAATTGTGTGCAAAAATGATATAATCAATGGTTTCTGGATCGATTGATGCGTTTGCTATTGCTTTTTCACAAGCAAAAAAGGCTAAGTCTGATGAATTGAGATGATCTTCGGCGTAGCGTCTGTGTTCAATTCCAGTAATGCCTTTAAATTTTTTAATAACAACTTGGTTAGGATAGCCAAAAGGAGTTCCATCTTCATTCAAAAATACATGTTCGCCAAAGTCAGTATTGCTTACTTTTTTCTCAGGAATATAGCTTCCTATTCCAGCTATTTTTATTTTCATTGTGTTAATTTTCCAAATTTGAGGCTAATTTAATCAATATTAATTTAGAACACTCACAAAATTTACTATGCGTGCATATAATTATGAAATAATAGATAATTGGCAAAAAAAATGATAATTCAATTATGAATCTAGAAAATCGTTGAGATAATTATTTTGTAATTCTAGCAATTCGTAAACTTGCCTTTTATGGATTTATTAGTATCTTAAATGCCATAATGTGATTGCTTCTTTGTTATGGCTTTTTTGATGATAATAGTAATGGGGAATTACTTTCCTGATGTGTATGCAAAAAAATGAGCCACTATTAAGTGGCTCATTAGATATTATTTAATATTTAATTTTTCTAAATGTATATTTATTTCTTTTAATTTCTTGTCATATTCTAGTAATAAAACATTTCCAACTTTTGCGGGTAAAACTCTAAAATCAGAATTGTTTTTATCATTTGTTAGATATATTTTATCTTCGGATAATTGTCCATTATCATAAATGATAGTTTTAAAAGCACTTTTGTTTTTTTCTCCTTTTAATCTTTCGTAATCTATAAAACAAGCGTAGAAACGATCATTTTTTTTGTCTAGTTGAGTATATTCATAATCAAATGCGCCATATGCTTTTAATGCGTGTGCGTTTAATTGAGGGCTTCCAAAATCAGATAAGCTTGGAGCTCTTGATTTTCCTTTTTCAAATTCTTGAATTCCTGTAAGTTTGAAATCAGAATTGAACTTAAATACCACAGAATTTGTAATGGTTAGTTGTGTAACACTTGCGCCACCGCCGCCACCGCCTAATATAGACAATGTTGTTAATGCTATTCCTCCAGCACTTGCAGTTCTTTTATAGAATTCTCCAATGGCATAGTACTCATTGTTCTTTGTTCTGGCAATATTGTGGAAATAGATATAGCCTTTATCTTCAATATAATTCCCACTTACTTTTGCCATTTTAGCAACATCTTCTTTCCAGCTAGTGAAATTTTCTTTTAAAGTTTTTCCTGATAAGTTGATAACCTCAGTAAAAAGGCCTAAACTTTTATCATCAACAATATTATCACCTTCTTTAAAATATTCCCCCATTAGAACAACATTGTTGTCATTGTCAAGGAATGCATTATTGATCAGTCTTGGTTTACTGTTTTTATTATATTCTTTTTCGCATAATAAAAGTCCTGTATTCACATCAATAATTTTTGTCTTTAAAGTGATTTTTCTAGACAAAAGACTTGATTTTGATGATTCTAAAGCGACAATTACTTTATCATTTACTTCAATAGGATTTATTGACAACATTTCTTTTGAATCACTAGGAGAATTATATTCCCATGATTTTCCACCATCAGTTGGGTAGTATTTTAAAGAATATCCTATTTTTTTATTGTCTTCAAACTTGTTGAAAATGAATCCTTTATTTTCTACAGGAAATAGAATGTTAAAATCACCTGTTTGCTGCATGTATTGGATATAACGAATTTCTTTGCTTTCTAAAGGAATGTCAATAGTTGGTAATTGGTTAACTTTTTTATCGTAGCTTAAAAGACTGATTTTTTTTTCTTTAAAATTAGCCATTGCAAACATTATTCCTTGATTGTTAAAGCTACTTTTCATCAAAAAAGTATTTTTATTATCGATGTATGTTTTCTTAGCAACTTCTACTAGATTTTTATCTAAAACTTGAATTGCAAACTCACGGTCGCCTTTTTTTAGTTTATCCAATTCATAAAAGAAATAATAACCATCAACATCTTTCTCTTTGTTAAGTATTGCTCCTGAATTCTTCACTATAAAGGTATTGACTTTGTCGATTTTTTTTTCTTGTGCAAAAGTCAAATTTGCCACAAAGGAGATTAAAAGTAAAGTAGAGATTCTTTTCATAATTGGTTTGTATTTAAAGTGTATTAATTTTTATTTAAAGTCTTGAAAAAAGTATAAGCATCTTGGAATTCAGTATCATCTTTGGATATCAATTCATTTTTTTGACAAAAATAATAACCTATTTTTCTAAGGTCTTTTAGTTCAAGATTGTTTAGAAATAGCCGTATTTCATTAATGTATTTTTCTTCTGAAAAAGAGTTTACTGGGCCAACATATTTTCCGAAAACATGTTTTTCTTTTAAGATGTAGACTTTTTTCAATAAGTAAGCAACATAACTATTAAAGGTTTTTCTATCCAATTCATTTTTTTTATGAAGAGATAATAATTGGTACAAAGCAAAGTCTAGTTTAGAATCGTCAAAAAAAGTTATAATACTATTTTCAGATGCTTTTTTCTGTACTAAGTCTATTTCGTTTTTTGTTGCATTTGTGGAAGTGATAGTATGATCGTGAATTAAGTTTTCTATACGAAGTGGAATGTTTGGATGTGTTTTTAATGAATCTTTGTCAATTTCTAAATCATTTGCACTTTCAGTAGTATCAAACATTTTTTCTTCTTTTTCAATCCAAACTTCTTTAAATGGATATTCTTCAAAGGTGAAATTTTGTTTTAAATCGGTTGGATTATTAAAAATTATCCCATCAGTCAAATCTAGTTTTTTTAGAATGTTTATGGAAGCCTGCTTGTTGTATTTAGTATTATTAAACATTATAAAACCAAGTGAGTCAGCTTGTGTCTCTGCACTTCTGCTTCGTTTCATAAAATTAAATTTTAAATCCTTTAATAATAAAGTTACAGCAGACCTTCGACCATATTTTTTATTGGAGGCGGTATTTAGTTGTTGTTTGAAGTCCTTAGAGTTGAATGTTTCGAGATGCTCTATAAGTGCTTTGTCATTATGTTTTAAGATGTAATGTGCTAATTCATGACAAATAATAAATGCCATTTCATCATTATTTTCAATAAGTGAAAATAGGCCTAAATTGATAGAGAATATACCGTTTCCATAACATCCAGCATTAGGTATTAAGGATTTGTTAATCAGAAAATAAAAATCTTTTGAATCAATTTGTGGATTAGATTGGTATACTTCGACAAGTATTTTTTTAAGAAATCCATTGATGGTTTTGTCAAAAATAAATGTGCTGTCTTTTATATCTTTTAAGAAAGATACTTTACGATCTGAAAGTATTTCTTTTACCTTTTTTTGTTGAATAGAGCTGAACTCGTTTATTTTATTATTCGTTATTTTAGTAATGTAATTTTCCAGTGAATCAATACTTTCAGGGGAATATTTAAATCCAGAATTCTGGGCTTGACATGTTCCAAAATAGGATAGCAATAAAAATAATAATAGGTTTGTTTTCAAAATCTAGTTGTAAGAATTATTTTCCAATGCAATAGTAATAAAAATACCCCGATATATCGAGGTATTTTTATTATTTAAATATTATTAGAAAATTAACTCTCCATATACGCTTCAATTGGAGCGCAAGAACATACTAGGTTTCTATCACCGTAAGCTTCATCAGCACGACGTACAGTTGGCCAAAATTTATTATCGGCAATGTATTCTAATGGGAATGCAGCTTGCTCACGTGTATACGGATAAATCCAAGTATCAGAAGTTACCATTGTCAATGTGTGTGGTGCGTTTTTCAATACATTGTTTGGATTCTCCAATGTCGCTGCTTCAATTTCTTTACGAATAGAAATCATAGCATCACAAAAACGATCTAGTTCCTCTAAGTTTTCACTTTCAGTAGGTTCAATCATAAGTGTTCCTGCAACTGGGAACGAAACAGTAGGAGCATGGAAGCCATAATCCATCAAACGTTTTGCAATATCAGTTACTTCAATTCCTTTTTCTTTAAACGGACGACACTCTAAAATCATTTCGTGTGCAGCGCGACCCATTTCTCCAGAATATAACGTATCAAAATGACCGTTTAGCTTTTCCTTGATGTAGTTTGCATTTAATATAGCGTACTCAGTAGATTTTTTCAAACCTTCAGCACCAAGCATGCAAATGTATCCGTAAGAAATCAAACAAACCAAAGCAGAACCCCAAGGAGCAGCAGAAATTGCAGTAATCGCATTTTCGCCACCTGTAGGTATTACTGGATTTGTAGGTAAAAATGGAACCAATTGTGGTGCAACGCAAATAGGACCTACACCTGGACCACCACCACCGTGAGGGATAGCAAACGTTTTGTGTAAATTTAGGTGACATACATCTGCGCCAATTGTTGCAGGATTTGTCAATCCTACTTGTGCATTCATATTGGCACCATCCATATATACTTGTCCACCATTATCGTGAATCAATTGTGTGATTTCTTTGATAGCGCTTTCAAAAACTCCGTGAGTAGAAGGATACGTTACCATTAAACATGACAAATTATCTTTGTGAAGAATGGCTTTTTCACGTAAATCATCAATATCAATATTTCCGTTTTCAAGAGTTTTAGTAACCACTACTTTCATACCAGCCATTGCAGCTGATGCAGGGTTTGTACCGTGAGCTGATGATGGAATTAAAGCAATATTACGGTGGTGATCACCGCGAGATTGGTGGTATGCGCGAATAACCATTAAACCTGCATATTCTCCTTGAGCACCAGAATTTGGTTGCAATGTAGTTCCTGCAAATCCAGTTACTACATTAAGTTGTTGCTCTAGTTTAGCTAGCATTTCTTGGTATCCTTGTGCTTGATCTAATGGTGCAAACGGGTGAATGTTGTTCCATTGTGCCATACTTAAAGGCAACATTTCAGAGGCTGCATTCAATTTCATGGTGCAAGATCCTAGTGAAATCATCGAATGGTTTAATGCTAAATCTTTACGTTCTAACATTTTAATGTAACGCATCAAAGCCGTTTCTGAATGGTGTTTGTTGAAAACATCATGTGTTAAAAACGTAGATGTTCTTTCTAAATGAGACGGAATTTGATTTTCGGTTGCTAATTCTGAAATTGTTGTAGCTGGTTTTCCAGTAGCTTCAGCAAATATAGAAACGATGGTGTTCAAATCAGCAATGCTTGTTGTTTCGTTTAAAGAAATTGAAACAGTATTTTCGTCAGCATAAAAGAAATTTACTTCTTTTGATTCTGCTATTTCTTTAATTTTTTGAGCGTTAGTTTTGATAACGATAGTGTCAAAAAACGAAGTATTTGTTTGGTACAAGCCCAGTTTTTCTATTTCGTTTGCCAATGTTACTGCCGAAGCATGAACTTTATCAGCTATGTATTGCAATCCTTTTGGACCATGATAAACAGCGTACATTCCCGCCATTACAGACAATAATACTTGAGCAGTACAAATATTTGATGTAGCCTTGTCACGTTTTATATGTTGTTCCCTCGTTTGCAAAGCCATACGTAAAGCACGGTTGCCATCAGTATCAACAGTCACACCGATAATTCGACCTGGCATTGAACGTTTGTATTCTTCTTTCGTAGCAAAATAAGCAGCGTGTGGTCCGCCGTATCCTAACGGAATTCCGAAACGTTGTGTAGTTCCTAGCACAACATCGGCTCCCATTTCTCCTGGAGGAGTCAATTTTACCAAACTCAATATATCAGCAGCAACTGCAACTTTAATTTCATTTAGTTTTGCCTTAGCAATAAAACCAGCATAATCATTTACTTGACCAAATTTTCCTGGATATTGTAAAATAGCACCATAGAAATCTTTTGAGAAATCAAAATCTTCATGGTTTCCTACTACAAGCTCAACGCCAATAGGAGTAGAACGAGTTTGCAATACTGAAAGGGTTTGTGGTAAAATTTCTTCGGAAACGAAGAATTTATTAACATTGTTTTTCTTTTGATCACGAGAGCGAACATCGAATAATAGCGCCATTGCCTCGGCAGCAGCTGTACTTTCATCAAGTAAAGATGCGTTTGCAATTTCCATTCCGGTCAATTCGATAACCGTAGTTTGAAAATTCAAAATAGCCTCTAAACGACCTTGAGCAATCTCTGCTTGATAAGGTGTGTATGCCGTATACCAACCTGGATTTTCAAAGATATTTCTTTGAATAACCGCAGGAATAATAGCAGCATTGTACCCCAAACCTATATATGATTTGAATACTTTATTTTTGTTTCCTAAGTTAAAAATGTGGTTTGCAAACTCGTACTCTGTCATGGCAGGTTCTAAGTCCAAATCAGCTTTTAATCGGATGTCACTCGGAATGGTTTCATCAATCAATTGATCTAGTGAGTCGGCACCAATTGTTTTTAACATGTGCGTTAAATCATTCTCTCTAGGTCCAATGTGTCTTAAAGCAAAAGCGTCTGTTTTCATTGTATGTCTAATGGGTTGTGTGTTTCTTAATTTAAGGCTGTAAAATTAAATATTAAAATGCTATAAATAACCTTTTTTAAGTTGATTTTCTATGAATTTTTCAACTAAAAGCCTTTCTTATTAACACATTGATTAATTTTGTCTAATGCGATATTTTAAAAATATTTTTGAATTTTACATCAATAGCAGTATTCACGTGGCATTATCTTGTTTTGCGCTGGTTCATCTCACGTATATTATGTTCCACATTTCTTATAACACTAGCGTGGCTTTCTTCACTTTTTTTGGAACCATAGTGGGTTATAATTTTGTAAAATATGATGCTTTAGTTAGGAGTAGAGCAGTAAAATTTAGTGCTCAACTTCAGTGGATTGCCTTTCTCAGTTTTCTATCGTTGATAGCTACGGGTTATTGTTTTTTTCATTTAGAAAAAGGCACACAAATTATTGGTTTTGTTTTTCTAATCATCGTTTTGCTCTATACATTGCCTTTCTTTCCGAATAAGAAAAATGCCCGAAATTGGGCTGGAATTAAAATTTATATTGTGGCTTTATGTTGGGTAGGAGTGACGCTTTTTTTACCCATCGTTAACAATAATGTAGAAGTCACAAGTTTTGTTTTTTTAGTCGCAATACAACGATATATCATGATTTTCGTTTTGATTTTAATTTTTGAAATAGTTGATTTAAAATTAGATGATCCAAATTTGAAAACCGTTCCGCAACAAATAGGTGTGCAACGTACCAAGCAAATAGGCGTTGTATTTATGGTTTTGTTTGTACTGTTAGAATTTTTATCAAATGATATTAGAATCGAATTTTTAGCTTTAAAAACAGGATTGGCAATCACTACCATCTTATTTTTAGTATATGCAAATGAGAACCGTTCCAGATATTACGCTTCTTTTTGGGTGGAAAGCATCCCTGTTTTTTGGTGGTTATTTTTGATGTTTTTCAGCTAGTGTTTTGATAAAAGAATTCCTTTCAGAAATGAACGAGCTTAAATGGTTTTTTAATAATAACAGGTCAAACAGTTTTCCAAAAATGCCATAAGGTGTCTCATATTGGATTTTATCTTCCATGATAACAAATCCTTTTTTCTGAATAAAAGTATGCTGGTGTTTGAAAGATTTAAACTTGCCTTCGAGCATTTCATCTACAAAGTAAGTTGGGATTTCCATTGCTGATATCAAGCTTTTGTGTTTTAAATAAACGCCAAAATGTTTGCCACGCCAAGTTACGGTTTCGTTTAAATTTATTAAACCTGAAGTTACTCCATCAATAGCAGTTTCATTTGATTTGGCAGTAGATTGTTGATGAACATCTATGTTTCTGGATAAATCAAAAATGAGTTCAATTGGGGCGTTTATTCTAGTTGTTAGTTGTATGGTTGTCATTTCTTGGTTAAGTTTTTAAATGTTTTTTCTAAAGTTTCATATTCAAATGTAAAACCATTTTCCTGTAATCTTCTCGGAATTACATTGCGACTTTTTAAAACTAATTCTGTTTCCGTTCTGATGAAAAACGATCCAATTTCTAGCAATAGTTTATTTGTCGGTATGCCAAATGGAACCCCAATTATACAACGAAGAGTAGTCATAAAATCATAATTTCGGACTGGATTTGGTGAAACAATATTAACAACTTCTGTCAGCTCTTTTTTAATAATATATTCGATGGCTCGAGCAAAATCTTTTTCGTGAATCCAACTTATAAATTGATTTCCTTTTCCTTGTTTTCCACCAAGTCCAAATTTAGCAAGGATTTTTATTGGAACAAAAGCGCCGCCATTTTTTCCTAACACTATGGAAGTTCGCAAAGCCGTTTTTAATGTCTTTGTAGTTTCAGTTTCAAAAAATACTTTCTCCCAACTTTTTGCAATATTCATGGAAAAATCATCGCCAGTTTCACCAGTAACTTCATCCATTTGTTTATCCAATGAAAACCTATATATGGTAGATGTTGATGAATTCAGCCAGTGTTTTGGCGGATTTTTACAATTTAAAATCGCTTCATTTAATATTTTGGTACTGTCAATTCTAGAATCGTAAATCTCTTTTTTGTTGGCTGCGGTATATCTGCAATCGACAGATTTTCCTGCAAGATTTATTAAAACGGAAGCGTTTTCTAATTCATTTTCCCAACCAGAAAGCGTTTTGGCATCCCAATTTACATATTTTACAGAATCAATACTTGTAGATTTTCCTCGAGTTAGAATTACAATTTGATCAAATTTATCTTTAAAATGTGTTACTAAAACTTGACCTAAAAATCCTGTTCCTGCTGCAATGATTAACTTTTTCATTAGTTTAAATTTAAGATGATTGTTAAAGCAATTAGTCGATAAATCACCCAAGTTATAGATAAGTAAAAAGGTAACTGTAGTAGTTTGAGTCTTCGTGAATGTTCTACTAACATTAGTAAACCTGTTATTCCAAACCAACCCAAATTGATTAGTTCTGGGATATTACCAATTAAATTTAATATCAATATCGGCAGTAATAATAAAGAACCTAATAGTGAAACGGTCATTAAATTTCCTATGTAATTCAAGATTATTTTCTTGTCCAATTTTATTAAAAATAAACTCTGAAAAACCATTTGACCAAATGCAAGGATAAGTTCTCTTGCAATAGTAGATTTTGGCAAAATGGTTATAGAATCTGAAAATTTATACAAAACAATTGTTGTTATTGTCGTTGCAAAGAAAATGTACAAAATTCGATACTGATAATTAAAATCAGGAATACATTGAAACTTGATTTCTTTTTTAATCTTACTCGGAATGATTACTTTACGATTATAAGAAATGAAGGAATATAATTTTTTCAGAAAAAACTTTATTGGTTTTAGATTTCCGATTGTCTCCATCCGCGGAAATGAAAATCCGATTACTTTTAGCAAACTGTCAATTCCATAAATTACAGTTTTGTTTTCGTTATTAACTAATGCGATTTCGTTTGAGGCGCGTTGGACATCAATAAAGTTTTGTTCCTCATCTGATAATTGACAGTATGGTTTCTTGCCATTTTTGTCCAACATTCCAGCTTTTATAAATCCAGAAGTATACACGCGACAAAGCGGACAATCTTCGTCATATAATAAGGTTTGGTTAGTTAAGGTTTTCATCGTATCGTTTTTTTACCTTCAATCGTTATTTTTGAACCAATAGCAAGAAATTCAGAGGTAGGTTTTAGGTCTTGTAAAAATTTAAAATCCTTGCCGTAAATACTCTCAAAATCAACATCAATTTTTGAATTGATTACTTGCAGTTGTTTCCACCTTGGGTGAGAAACAGCATATTCAATTGACTTATCTTTGTTATAGTTGGTGTACCCAAAATAATGTTCGGTAATAAACTCGGCTTCTGAATTTAGTTCAATCGGAATTGCATTTTTTTCTGTTGTCATCGAAATAGAATTCCATTTTGCATCCTTGAACCATTCGTATTGAAAAGATTTTGAAGTTTCGTTTTCAGTTCTTGAATGACGCATTTTCAATGTTTGGTAATGTTCGTTGTATAAAGTGTTGGCAAAAATCGTTATAGCATGCTTCGGAACAATTTCTTTAACGAAAACAACACCGCGTTTCCAAATTCCATTTTCGAATCTTTTTACATAAAAGCGTAAATTGACTTCTTCAAAATTGACATGAAACGGAACTTTAATTCCTAATACTTTCACGTTTTCAAACATAAAACCAATTAAACTAATGTAGCATTTGCCGTTCCATAAATCGAGTTCAGTTCCTTTTGGAACATAATTTTCTAAGTTTTTTGGATCGATTTCGTAATTGAACATTGCTAAATCATTCCATTCTGCGGTTAAGAAGCTCATAATTTTAAGTTTTATTTTTAAACTTTCAGAAAAAAATGAAAGTTACAGTTAAATTTTTTTAGTACTATTTAATTCGTTATTTGTTATTGTTTTTTATTGGTCTCATTGAATAGTTTTTTATAATGTGATTTTTACAATGTTTAAAAAACTATTTCATTATTTTAACAACCAATTTTGCTAGCCAATTGTCTTTATACTCGGTCATTTTGTCCAAAACATTATCTGCTTTTAGAACAAAATCATACAATTTAGTTGTTTGATCTACAAAATGTTTTTCTTCTGGAGTATTGTCTGATGTTATGGAGGAAACTTCTTTTAAAACCTTTAACGCAGGTTTGATTTCGCGTTTGCTTCTTTCTCTTGAAATTTTCAAAGCCAATTCGTCTAAGTCTTTTTCAGCGGTGAAAAATTCGCGTCGTTCGCCCGCTTTGTATTCTTTATAAACAATTCCCCAATCCATCAAAGCACGTAGATTCATAGATGCGTTGCCGCGTGAAATTTGCAATTCTTCCATAATGTCTTCCATCGAAACGGCTTCGTGTGAAACCATCAAAAGCGCGTGAATTTGAGCCATGGTTTTGTTAATTCCCCATTGACTGCCTAATGCACCCCAAGTTTGAACGAATTTATTTTTTGCTTCTTTGAATTCCATAGTGTAAAGATAAATAATGTTTTCAAACTTTCAATAATAAATGAAAGTTTGTTTTCTTTTTTGGCGTTCCCTTTCAGGTCGGGCTTTTCGTTGCAAGTCCTCGTTTCGTCGTTCCTCCTTACTGTGGGCTTTTCACTGCAATCCCTAACGCAAATCCCATTAAAAAAGTCGAGATATTGCTACCTCGACTTCCTTTTATAACTTACTATGTGTTTTAACATTGATCTATAGCAACCCAGCACGTTTCAACAACGCATCCGCCTTTGGTTCTTGACCACGAAATTTTTTATACAATTCCATTGGTAATTCGGTGCCACCTTTTGAAAGTACGTTGTCTTTGAATTTTGTAGCAACTTCTTTATTGAAAATTCCTTTTTCTTGAAAATAAGCAAACGCATCAGCATCTAGAACTTCGGCCCATTTGTAACTATAATATCCAGAAGAATATCCACCTTGAAAAATATGTGAAAACGAGGTGCTCATGCAATTCTCAGCAACATCAGGATACAAACTAGTGCCTGCCATTGCTTGTTTTTCAAAAGCTTTTACATCTTGAATTGCTTGCGATTTTCCGTGATAGGTCATATCTAAAAGTCCAAAACTGATTTGTCTTAATGTTGCCATTCCTTCTAAAAAACTCGCACTTTCTTTGATTTTTTCTACGTATTCTTGAGGGATAACTTCACCCGTTTCATAATGTTTTGCAAACAATGCCAATGCTTCCGGCTCGTAGCACCAATTTTCCATTACTTGACTTGGCAATTCCACAAAATCCCAATAAACCGATGTTCCAGACAAACTTGGATAAGTCGTATTAGCTAACATTCCGTGTAAGGCGTGACCAAACTCGTGGAATAAGGTCGTTACTTCATTGAAAGTTAATAAAGATGGTTTAGTCTCTGTGGGAGGTGTGAAATTACAAACAATAGAAACATGTGGTCTTTCATTGATTCCATTTTTCATAGCTTGCGATTTGTAAGATGTCATCCAAGCGCCGTTTCGTTTTCCTTTTCTTGGGAAAAAATCAGCGTAGAAAATAGCAACCAATTGTCCCTCGAAATCCAAAACTTCAAAAGTTTGAACATCTTCATGGTACTTGTCAATATCAAAAACTTCTTTAAAAGTAATACCGAATAGTTTATCAGCAATAGTGAAAGCGCCATTCAACACGTTTTCTAACTTGAAATAAGGTTTTAAAATCTCATCATCAAAGTTGAATAATTTTTGTTTTAATTTTTCAGAATAGTAAGCGCCATCCCATTTTTCTAATTGATCAATTCCGTCTAGGTCTTTTGCGAAAGCGGTTAATTGAGTAAATTCTTTTTGGGCGGCTGGTTTCGCTTTTTCTAATAAATCATTCAAAAAAGAAAGTACTTTTTCAGGATTTTGAGCCATTCGTTCTTCCAAAACAAAATCAGAATGTGATTTGTATCCCAATAAATTAGCACGTTTATGACGCAGTTCTACAATGCGTTTTACGTTTTCTTTATTATCGAATTCGTTGTCTTGAAATGATTTTTTTCCGGCAGCAATGGCAATTTCTTTTCGTAATTCGCGATTGTCAACATACGTTACAAAAGGCAAGTAACTCGGGAAATCAAGAGTGAAAACCCATCCTTCGAGTTCTTTTGATTTTGCCAAACTTGCGGCCATTTCTTTGGTGCCATCAGGTAAACCTTTTAAATCCTCTTCGTTGGTGATATGTAATTGATAGTTGTTGGTTTCAGCCAAAACATTTTCGCCATACGTCAATTTAATTTTGGCTAATTCGGTATCAATTTCGCGTAATTTTAACTTGTCTTCTTCATTCAACAAAGCTCCATTTCTAGAAAATCCTTTGAATTTTTTATCTAATAAAGTCGCTTGCTCCGTGGATAATGTCAACGAATCTTTTTGATCATAAACGGCTTTTACTCGTTTGAATAAGTGTTCGTTTAAAGCAATATCATTGCTAAATTCAGTCAACAACGGAGAAACCTCTTGAGCGATTTTTTGCATTTCGTCATTAGTTTCAGCTGAATTCAAATTGAAGAAAATCGAAGATAATCTATCCAATTGTTCACCAGCAAAATCTAAAGCCACAATCGTGTTTTCAAAGGTTGGAACATCAGAATTAGTGATGATGGCATCAATTTCGGCTTTTGCAGCAGCGATGTTTTCAATAAAAGCAGGTTTGTAATCTTCTAGTTTTATTGCCGAAAATGGGGCTGTATTGTGTTTGGTATTGAATGTTGAGGTAAGTGTTTTCATAATTTTATTTGAAGGGACAAGTCGGAACTGTCCTTACGTTTTAAAGTTTAAAATTTTCTAAATCTTGGTACGTATTCCAAAATCGGAGTAATTCGATGGTATTAGAATTTATTCTGTAATAAAGTGTTATTTGTTTCGTAATTACAACTTTGTTTACGTTTTTGTAATTTGTAGAAATAAATTCAATGTTGTTATTTACTAATAGAGCTATTGTGTTGTCTACTTTGTCTATAAAATTTACAACATCTTGAAATGACCATTCAGCTTCAAGATAATCAATGTTTTATCAATAGTCTTTTTTTGCTTGTGGAGACCAAATAACAATCACTATTTGAAATATTTTGAATATCGATTTCTTGTTTCCTCCATGACCAAGTCATGAGCAATCCCTTCCTTGTTTTCTAAAGAAAAAATGGCTTCATCGATGGCTGTCTTTTGTTTTTCGGTTAAAGTAGATTTAGATTGAATCAAATGAATAATTTCTTCAATCAATTTTGGGTTTTCAATATCCAAAATAACTTTGGCTAACTCAATTTTTGAAGTGTGAATATTCATAGTTTTCTTTTTAATAAAGATAATTATTTTTTCAATTCAGATGCTGCTTTGTCAACGGCTTGTTTTAATCCTTCTTTATAAAAAATGATTTTGTCTAACACACATTGATCGTGACTACCGATGATTTGCGCTGCAAGAATTCCAGCATTTTTGGCTCCATTAAGCGCTACTGTTGCTACGGGAACGCCACCTGGCATTTGAAGTATTGACAAAACCGAATCCCAACCATCAATAGAATTGCTCGATTTTACAGGAACGCCAATAACAGGAAGCGGTGACATAGAAGCAACCATTCCGGGTAAATGCGCCGCGCCACCAGCACCAGCAATAATTACTGAGATACCACGCTTGTGGGCATTTTTACTGAAATCAAATAATTTTTCAGGTGTTCTGTGTGCCGAAACGATATCAACTTCAGTTTCGATGTCAAATCCTTTTAATATGTCGATGGCTTCTTGCATTACTGGCATATCCGAAATGCTTCCCATTATGATGGCTACTTTCATTATTTTTTATTTAAAGATTTAAAGATTTAAGAATTTAAAGATTTTAGAGTGGAATTTTAAATTTTGTTGCAAACCAATTTTTCAATCTTTCAATTTTTCAATCTTTTAATTTATGAAATCACTCTAATACTATTCTTAACTTCTTCCGCAATTCTCCTTGCTTCAACCATATTCTGATTTACAATTGTAACATGTCCCATTTTTCGAAAAGGTCTTGTTTCTCTTTTGCCGTAAATGTGAGGTGTAACGCCATCAATTGCCATTATTTTTTCGATATTTTCATAAAGTACTTGACCCGAAAAACCTTCTTCGCCAACCAAATTTACCATAATTCCGGCAACTTTGCTATCCGTATTTCCCAATGGTAAGTCTAAAATGGCGCGTAAATGATTTTCAAATTGAGAGGTGTAACTCGCTTCAATAGAATAATGCCCGGAATTGTGTGGTCTTGGAGCGACTTCATTGACTAAAATTTCATCGTCTTCGGTTTGAAACATTTCCACAGCTAATAATCCAACGTGATCAAACGCCTCAGAAACTTTTAATGCTATTTCGATTGCTTTTTGGGCAACTCTTGAATCAATTCGGGCGGGACAAATCACATATTCAACTTGATTGGCTTCGGGATGAAATTCCATTTCAACCACAGGATACGTTTTTACTTCGCCCGAAGCAGAGCGAACAACAATAACTGCCAACTCATTTTTGAACGGAACCATTTGTTCCGCAATGCATTCAACATCTGGTAATTTAACTAAGTCTATTGCTGAACGGCATACTTTTACTCCGTTTCCATCATAGCCAAATTGAGCACATTTCCACACAAAAGGAAATTCTAATTCGTCTTTCTCTAATGATTTTCTCAAATCATTTAAATCTACAAATCGTTGATGAGGTGAAGTTGGAATGTTATTTTCGACATAAAAATCTTTTTGACGACCTTTATTCTGAATCATTCGCAATGTTTTTGGCGATGGGAATATTGGTAAACCCTCAGATTCTAGTGCGTCTAAAGCATCTAAGTTTACATTTTCAATTTCAATAGTTAATAGATTTGCCATTTTTCCAAATTGATAAACGGTGTCATAATCCATTAAACTTCCTTGGTAAAAAGCATTGCAACTGTATCTTGCAGGTGATTCTTCATTTGGTTCTAAAACCAAGGTTTGTATGTCAAACTTTCGGGTATCGGTCAATAGCATTTTGCCTAATTGGCCGCCGCCAAGAATTCCTAATTTAAAATCAGATGAAAAGTAGTTCATTGTGTTGTTGTTTTATTTCTTTACAATTAATGTGTTGCAGTTATTTGTAAGCAGTAGTTGTATGTTCTGCAAAGATACTTGTTAAAGGTCAAACCGAAAAGTACTAAGCAATTTTCTTCATGATTTCTCTGGCAACGGCTTTGTAAGCAGATGAATGTTTAGTGTAATCATCAGTTAGTATTCTGGCCAGATTAGCATGTATTTCTGTATTTTTTTTACCCATTTGGTAGAGTGTTCTTATGGCATAAGCCTTTGTGGCTACTTTTCCATCAGGATCTATGAGCCAGTCATAGCTACTTTCTATCAAGAGTTTTTCTTGTTTCTCATTAAGGGAAGCATGCAGTGATAGAAACATGCAAATTTTTGATATGGATCTCAAGGCACTGTAGTTTGTATATAAAGTTAAGGTCTCGCAAAATTGATCTAAATAATTGAAAATTAGATGCAAGTCTTTTTCTAAAATCATTTCCAGGATCCAACAGGCTTTGTGATGATTTTTGTCTGATGTTGAAAGAACAATTTCAAAAAAATCTGGCATCAAGTCTGGATTGCTTAAAATGTATTGAGTATTTACTACTTTACTAGCTACATGAGCCGTGCTTTCTTGTAATTTTTGATACAATTCTGGATTTAGCATAAAAGATTTTTTTTAATTTTAAAGTATGGCTATTCTTGTAACAATTATTCTAAGATGTAAAGTGAGAAATTGCTATCTTTGCCCATTATTTTAAATACAAAAATAATGATACAACTTCACGATAAACAATTTGTTCCATTTATTTCGGCAAAAGAAATTGATTTTGCTATAGCTAAAATGGTATCACAAGTTGAGGCAGATTTTGCTGATGAAACGCCTATTTTTGTAGGAGTGCTTAACGGTGCTTTTATGGTAGTAGCTGATTTTGTAAAACAATATAAAAAACCATGTGAGGTTTCGTTTATAAAAATGGCTTCGTATGAGGGTACTTCAACAACGAATGAGGTAAAGCAATTGATAGGAATTAATCAAGATTTTACTGGTAGATCTGTTGTTATTATTGAGGATATAGTAGATACAGGAAATACTTTAGTTGAACTAAAAGAATTGTTTAAAAAACAAAATGTGAAACATTTTAAAATTGCAACACTTTTTTTTAAACCTGAAGCATACCAGAAAGACATCAAAATTGATTACATCGGAATTCGAATTCCTAATAAATTTATTGTAGGATACGGTTTAGATTATGACGGACTTGGAAGAAACTTACCTGAAGTATATAAATTAAAAGAATAACTACAAAACAACATGATTAATATCGTTTTATTTGGCAAACCAGGAGCTGGAAAAGGAACTCAAGCAGAGTTTTTAAAAGAAAAATACAAGTTAACTCACATTTCAACAGGTGATGTTTTTAGATTTAATTTAAAAAATGATACGGAGTTAGGCAAACAAGCCCGTGTTTATATGGATGCTGGGGATCTTGTACCTGATGAATTAACTACTAAAATGCTAATTGATGAAGTCAATAAACATCCAGATACAAACGGTGTTTTATTTGACGGGTATCCAAGAACACTTTCTCAAGCAGAAGCATTAGATGGTTTTTTAGAATCTATTGGGTCAAAAGTTGCAGCTACAGTAGCGCTAGAGGCTGACGATGAGATTTTAATTCAGCGTTTACTTGAAAGAGGAAAAACAAGCGGTAGAGTTGATGATCAAGACGAAGAAAAAATCAGAAACAGATACCAAGAATACAATGAAAAAACTGCTCCTTTGATGGATTTTTATAAAAATCAAGATAAATTTTTCATCGTAGACGGGATTGGTTCCATTGCTGAAATTACGGAAAGAGTAAGTGCAGTGATTGATAATTTATAATTGATAATTTCAAATACGCAGAACAAGAGATATAAACGAATCCATTAAAAAATTGGAAATACTAATAATATTTTTTCTGATATTACTAAACGGAGTGTTCTCAATGTCAGAAATAGCATTGATTTCAGCTCGAAAAAACCGATTAGAGACAGCAGCAAAAAAAGGCAATAAAAGCGCTAAAATAGCATTGGACCTTGCAAATTCTCCCAATAAATTTTTATCAACAGTACAAATAGGTATTACTTTGATTGGGATTTTAACGGGTATTTACAGTGGTGATAAGATTACTCAAGATGTAGAAATTTTTGTAAGTGGTTTTGAATTTTTAAAACCCTATGCACAGCCAGTTGCAGTAGGTTTAGTTGTGGTAGTATTGACTTTTTTCTCTTTGGTTTTAGGAGAATTGTTACCCAAACGAATAGGACTAAACCATCCAGAAGGTATTGCTAAGGCAGTTGCTTTGCCAATGAAAATGGTATCAATTGTGACAGCTCCTTTTATTTGGCTTCTTACTACTTCTACAGATTTTTTATTAGATGTTTTGCAAATTAAACCAACAGCTGATGGAAAAGTAACCGAGGAAGAAATAAAAGCTATCATTAAGGAGGGAACTGAGGGAGGAGAAGTTCAAGAAATTGAACAAGATATTGTGGAGCGTGTTTTTCATATTGGTGACCGAAAAATCAATTCTTTAATGACACATCGCAAGTCGGTTGTTTTTTTACCACTTCATGCAGATAAGGAAAAGGTAAGAGAGTTTATGCTCAAGGAACTTCATTCTATTTATCCCGTATTTAATGAAAATTACGATGATATAGTAGGTGTGGTGAACCTTAAAAATATTTTTGCTCATTTTGAAAACGATGAATTCAATTTAGCATCAATCATGACCGAAGCTCCTTTTATGATGGAGCAGACTACTGCTTATGTGGCGTTAGAAAATTTTAAGAAATCAGGTATTCATTATGCTTTTGTATCTGATGAATATGGTGTTTTTCAAGGAGTAATTACATTGAATGACATCCTTGAAGCACTGGTAGGTGATGCTTCTGATTTTTATAAGGATGATTTTCAATTGATAGAAAGAGAAGATGGTTCGTGGTTAGTAGATGGACATTACTCGTTGCATGACTTCTTGACTTATTTTGAATTAGACGAATTAATAAATGATTATGAAGTAACTACGCTAAGTGGTTTAATAATGACAGAACTGTCACACATACCCAAACAAGGTGAGAAATTGATTTGGCAAAAATTTGAATTGGAGGTTATCGATATGGATGGCGTGAAGATTGATAAAGTAATGGTGAAAGCCTTAAAAGATTAAAATAGTTTTAAGTCCCAGTTTTTTAATATGAGAAGTAAGAAACTAGAACTGTAACTGAATACTAAAAAAAATGACTGAGGGAAATTTTGTAGATTACGTTAAAATATATGTTTCATCTGGAAAAGGTGGAAAAGGATCTACGCACTTGCATAGAGAAAAGTTCATACAATATGGTGGGCCGGATGGTGGTGATGGAGGAAGAGGTGGACACGTTTATCTAGTAGGGAATAAAGCATTATGGACGTTGTTTCATCTCAAGTTTGCAAGACATATCAAAGCAGGTAATGGTGGAGATGGAAGTGGAGATAGGAGTACTGGTGCTGATGGAGATGATAAATATATAGAGGTGCCACTTGGTACTGTTGTAAAAGATAAGGAAACAGGAGAGATTTTATTTGAAATTACCGAAGAGGGAGAAAAACAGATACTTTCTCGCGGTGGAAAAGGTGGTTTAGGAAACTGGCACTTTAGAAGCTCAACCAATCAAACACCACGATATTCTCAGCCAGGTTTGCCAGGAGTAGAAATGGATGTTATATTGGAGTTGAAGGTGCTTGCTGATGTAGGTTTAGTTGGTTTTCCTAATGCGGGTAAGTCAACATTGTTATCTGTTTTGACTTCGGCCAAGCCAAAAATTGCTGATTATCCTTTTACAACTTTAAAACCTAATTTAGGAATTGTGGCGTACAGAGATTTTCAATCTTTTGTGATTGCTGATATTCCGGGAATTATTGAAGGAGCTGCTGAAGGTAAAGGTCTTGGACATTATTTTTTAAGACATATTGAGCGTAACTCTACATTGTTATTTTTAGTTCCTGTTGATACACCAGATATCAAGGGAGAATATGATATTCTTGTGAATGAGTTGACCAAGTACAACCCAGAAATGCTGGATAAAGAGCGTTTATTAGTCATTTCTAAATGCGACATGCTCGATGATGAATTGAAGGCTGAATTGAAAACAGAACTGGATGCATCTTTTAAAGATATTCAATACATGTTTATATCTTCTGTAGCGCAACAAGGTCTTACAGAATTAAAAGATAAATTGTGGAAAATGTTAAACGACTAATTTTCCTTTACAAATAGTAAATCCGCTTCAAGAAATTGAAGCGGATTTTTTTTGTGGCATACATAATTTATTTTTTAACTTTTATACGAATCCCTTTGCTATGACTGCTGAATTCTGGGGCGTACATACTTTGAATAGTTGTAATTCCATTTGAAAATGCTCCCGCATTATTGACACGAATGTCATATTCTAATACATAGGTTCCTTTGTTTATGGAGTCAAAAAAGAAATGAGTAGCAGCATCTTTTGTACTGTTGTAAAATCCTAATCCTCCTTTGTATTTGTATTCGGAGAGTACATTTACAGGTTCAAAACAAGAGGCTCTTAGGTCTTTTAAATGAACAAATTCCATGTCTTCCTTTGCCGTAATGATTAATCTCACTGTAACTAAGTCACCAATTTGTAATGGAATTGTTACATTTATTTTTTGTAAAACATCACCATTAGCTGTGTTTTTTTTGATAAACAATTCTTTTGCAACCGATAAAACACCTCCCGAATGATTTTTTATTTGATCTAATTCTTCAAAATATTGCCAATAAATCCCACCAAATCCAGGAACGTTTGATTTGTTTTGAATGCTAATAGTTCCCATTTCTTTTTTGATTTCATCTGATTTCCAGTTGAGTTTTATATAACCAGTTTCGGCCTCTTTTTCGTTTTCGGAGAGTTTTTTGGTAAGTATTTTTTCGTCACCAATTTTGATAACGGTATTGTCTTTTACACTCAACCAATCAGTTCCTTGCATTAGTAGTGCGTAGACAGCTTCGGTAGTTGCTTTTGTGGTAGGCCAGTTCTTAACTTGTTTGTTTTTTAGCAACCAAACTTTCATTTCGTCTACTGCTTTCTTGTCGTTTGTCACTTCGGCGAAAGCCTCAATGAGCAAAGCTTGCGTTTCAATAGGTGCTTGATGCCAATACCAGCCTGCTTTGTTAGCAATCCAGTACATGCCCCAATCTTCATTGTTAGAGGCTGTTTCTTTTAAGCTTTCGATTATTTTATTGGCAGTATCTTTTTCACCAAATCGATTTAATGTTAGTGCTGCCAAACCTTTTTCGTATAGGGAATAGGATAGCCAATCTTTTTTTGCAGTTGCAATATACCATTTTGTGGCTTTCTTTATCGTATCAGAAAGAGGTTGCTGCTCTACATAAAAACTACGCGTATAGAGGTAATGCAATTCAGAGTATGGATTGTGCCAAATTATTTTTTCTGATGGAGTTGATACACTTATTCTATTTTTATGTTGCTCTAAAAACTTTTGGTCTAAGAATGGAATGCCTGTTTTAGCAATTTGTGCTACTTTTTCAGTACTGTTAATAGTTTTGCTTAATTTTGTTAAATGCCCTAGACCCGCCAAGATATGTCTTGTAATGTATTCGCTTTCAGTTCCGCCGTCAAACCAACCAAAGCCTCCTGAAGGTTTTTGTTTCTGTTTTAATTTGGAAAAAGCAATTTTTTGCGCACTTTTCATTTTCTCCAAATCAAAAAGTAAAGCTAGGTTTTTCTTTTTTTCGGCATCACTTTTTGCATCATTGATCCATGGTGTTTCGGCTAGAATTATTGATTTCAATTCTTCATTCTCCTCCAGTTTGGAGTCATTTTTTTTGTTTGCTGTCCAAGTTTTAAAAAGACTTTCAATTTTTGGGTTGCTTGAAATGATTTCTGACGCCAACGCATTCGAATAGTAACGTGCAAATGTTTGTTCAGCACATTCGTGTTCGTATTCCATTAAGTATGGCAAGGATTGAATGGCGAGCCAAGTAGGATTTGAGGTGTACTCAAAGGTAAATTGATGGTTTTTTAAAGTAGTAGAGGTGTTGATTTTTAAATTTTCAAGTGAATACTCTTTTTTAGAATTGTCTCTAACCCAAACCGGAATGCTCTCTGTGACAAGCATGCTATTCGTTAAAACTGGTACAATGTTTTCTTCACCATCTGAAAAGTCTCCTGCTTTTGCTACTATTTTATATTGAACTCCTTGTAAACCTTCAGGAATATAGATTTTCCAACTTACAGATGTGTTTCCAAATGCTGCAATAGTGAAGTTTTTGACGGTGTTACTATTTGCCATTTTAACATCAACTGCTTGCATGGTAGTGGCATCAAAAAGTTGTAAAACGGCCATTCCTTTTTTAGTTTCATTGGTGATGTTTGCAATTTTGGCTGTAATCACGATTGAATCTTTTTCTCGAAAAAAACGAGGAAAATTTGGGGTAATCATTAGTTCTTTTTGAGTAACGGTCATTTTTTCTAAATACCCTGAAACAGCGGCTTTGTTATGCGCTAACAAACGGAGTTTCCAACTGGTTAAAGCCTCTGGTGCGCTAAAGCTAAAGCTAAGTTTTCCTTTGTTATCGGTTTTTAGATTTGGGTAAAAGAAAGCAGTTTCAGAAAGATTTTTTCTTGCTTTTACTTGTGTTAAGGCTTCAAGTGCTTTTTTGGTGGTGATGATGATGACACCATTTTTGCCTTTTTCGCCGTATAAAGTCGTTGCTTTGTCGGCTTTTAAAACTTCGATGTCAATAATGTCATTTGGTGCAATTGCTTTTATTTGCTCCATGGTCATTGTTACTCCGTCTACTATGTATAAAGTACTATTTTCTTCAGATGAAGTGCTATTTCCCCGAATGACAATAGGTTTTGTGAATTTTACCATATCAACTTTTAGAGCAGTTTTATATACTTCTTCTTCTTCTTCTTCTTCAAGTACGGCTGCTGTTCCTGTACCTATAGGCTCTGCAGTTAGCACTGCATCAGGATCTCCTTTTATCATTTCACTTCCAAGTTTTTTATCTTTTATCTCATAGAAAGACATTCCATTTCCATAAGTTGATTCATTAAAATTAAAGCCAAACCATTTTAGGAGGCTAATTTCATTTAGAAGATTTAATGGAATTGATTCTAAATTTAAATTCTGAAAATAGATATACGTATTCTCAAATCCTAAACCTGTTTTGAAGTAGATATTATTTCTACTAAAATCATTAAAATTTAATGCGTCCCACGACGTTTTGGTAAACTGGTCTAAAGAACTGTCATACATGGAAGCCAACATTTCAGCCTCCAAATTAGTATTAGAAGCATTCAATTTGAATGACCAATTTTCAATAGTTCCAGGCTGAATTTTATTTCTAAAACTTTCCACTGAAATTTCCATTTTAGGTTCCTCAGATTTTAATGCAACTTCTAGTTGTTCCGTAAATGCCTGGTTCTCAAACACACTTTGGAAGCCAACTTTTAGAGACTTTTCGAAATCCTTTTGAAGGGGAATAGTGACTGTAGCTTGTTTGTTTTCTAAAACAATGTCTTGTTCATTAAAAGTGCCGTTTTTATAAATGGCAGTAGTATGAATATGTAATGAGTCTAATGCAGAGCGGATTTCAAAGGTTACAAAACCATCCTTTTTTGGGTCTTTGTTGATTTGCTCAATAGTAAATAATTTATTTGGGTTGTACTTGTCTTTGCTTTGTATGATTGAGAAATTAGAAACAGTTTCGATAGGGTTTTCAAAACTATCTTTGGCCGAAAATACAACTTTATAATTTCCAGATTGATAATCAGTAATGAAATCGAGTGCGATGTTTTTGTCCTTTTCAGTATCTATTTTCTTAGAAAACAGTAAGATTTCAGTTGGTTTTTTGGAAGTTTCAGATTGGTTAACTTCGTAAGGAAATAATTTTTCAAAATCGGCATCCGAAATAGTAGCGATTTCGGGTTGTGTGAAAACTCTAGATTTGAATTTATTTTGAAACGGATTTACGAAATACACTTTAATTTCTCCTTTTGTAGCTTTAAATTCTCCATTTAAATTTGTGCTGCTCAGTGTAATTTCATTTTTGTTTTTCGTTTCTATGCTGTTTGCAGTAAAAGCATTCAATACCAAATCATGGTAGCCTACTTTAATAGTGGTAACGGCAGTATGTGTTTCTCCATTAATATCGGTAACGCTTGCGTTTATTCTATAATTGAAAATAGGAAGCTGTTCCTTAGTCGCATTTTTAGACGGTTGTGCAATGAAATCAATCACAAATTTGCCAGAAGCATCTGTTTTGGTTTCGCTACTAATTAAAGTTTCTTCGGGCTCGTTACTATAATAATTTCTGAAAGAATTCGTAAAACGAGTTATGGTGTAGGTTACTTTGGCATCCGAAATCGTGCTTCCAGCAAATGCTTTGGCAATTCCTTTTACGGTAACTGATTGATTCACCTGAAAGCTTTCTTTTTTAGGTTCAAAAGTCACTTCAAACTTCGGACGTTTGTATTCTTCAACATTAAAATAAGTTGATGAGTTTTCAAAAGTTACATTATTTAACAAAGGTTGTTCGTCTCCTGTAATGTCAGCAGAAATATTTTTGGTGTAAGCTGCAGTGTGTTTTGCTTGAATTCTAAAATTTCCCGTCAAGCCTGTTTTTGGCAAAATGAATTCACCAGAAAAAGAACCAAACTCATTTGTGGTAACTTCAAATTCTTTAAAGTTATTGTAATTAGGATCTTGAATGCTTATTAGGAAAGAAGTATTGGGAACAACATTGGATTTGTTACTCTTTTGTTGAATGGCAATTCCTTTGAAATAAACCGGTTGTCCGGGTCTGTAAATAGCACGGTCCAGGTAAAATTCAACTTTTCTAACAATTTTTTTATCTTCTATTTTTTTATAATCATAACTGTTATTTAAATATTCCTTTTGGATGAATAGGGAGTCATTTTTGGTTGAGAATTGTATATCCCCATTAGCATAATTGTCTTTTTCTTTTGTATGAAAAGCGAGTCCATTTTTATCTGTTTTTATGGTTTTGTTTAGCAATTTTATGGTAACATCTTCTAATGGTAGTCCTGTTTTTCTATCTAAAACAGTGTAATATTCGGTACCATCTTTTGTATTTGCCAAGACTGAAATATTCGTAACTGTGATGGTTTCAAACCCAAATCCTTTTGTTTCTTTGGATTCAGTATCACTTTCAAAATAGACCAAATAACTACCTGTTTCTAATTGTGGTAGAAGTACTTCAGTGGTGTATTCAAAATAATCTTTTTTGTCAACAAGTTGGTAGTTTTTTGTTAGTAATGGTTTTTTATTAGTCACAATTTGAGTAGCCAAACTGTCACGTTTTTGGTATGTATTGTGAAATTCTACAATTTTTCTATTACTTATTTTAAAAAAAGAAACCTTTAAATTGTTGGTGTTTCTATATCGAATAAATACTCTTGTATTTTCTCTATTATAAATGTATTGTTGCAGTTCAACTTGAATGGTTTTTGAAAGTAGTTCTTCCTTGGCTTGTTGTGCCAGTTTGAACGTATTAGAATTATTGTTGGTGTTCAAAATGCTTTCTAATTCGGCTAACGCTTTATTGTTATAATCGGGATGTGTCTCTTTAGATGCTAATTTGCCGAAAATGGTAGCTTTTTCTAATTTAATTTTTTGTAATTCAACAGTTTCATTTGTTACTTTTTCTATGTCAAGTAATGCAATCAGTAAATTTTCATCAGATTTTATAAGATACTTAGAACAAAATAGTATGCGCTCTAATTTATTTTCAATAGTTGGTGCATCAGCTTCTAGCTTTTGATACAAGGAAAGTACTTTTTTTAAATTTTCATCTTCAATCAATTCAAGGTTTAATTTTAAAAAGGCATCAGTATTTCCTAATAAATTATTTTTATAAGCTTCAAATTGTTTCGCTTCAAACTGCCATTCATTTATTTTTGATTTGTAAAAGACAATATTTTCTTTTAGCAAATAATCAAACAGGTTTTCTTTTTTTAATTTTTCTAAAGTAAAAAAATCAAAAATTGCCTCATAATTGGTTAGCGGAGTTGTTTTTAAAACAGCCTCGTTTTCTAATGTTTTTTCGAATATTTTGTCAATGTCTTGTAATGTATTATAGTCATTAACTGTTGCACTGTCAATCGTCTCTTCGCTATTTTCATTTTCGAGTGCGATTGTATCCACAACTGCGACTGCAATATTTTCATAGTCGTCATTATAATCGCTCAAACACTTCGCATACACTAGGTTCAAAATTGCTTTTGAAGGTATATTTGCAGTATTTATTTCGGCTTTAAGATTGCGAATGATTTTGCTTTGTGCATCTTCTTCAAGAACTTGCAGGTATTTTGACTTGTAAAAAAAACATTTAATGATTTGAACTTCATTGTGCTCTTTTTTTGCTTTTTTGTAAATAGCATCAACAAGTTCACTCGCTGTTTTTATTTTGCCTTTATTTTCTTGGACTAGGATCTGTGACCAATTCTTTTCATACTGCTGCGAGAAGGCGGTTACTGTCATAAAAAATAAAATTAAGATGTATTTTTTCATGGTAAATAGTTGCATCTATTGAAGTTTTATCTTGATTGAATTGCGCTACAAATTACACTTTTTTTGAATGCAATTTATAAAGAGTTTTACTAGATTTTTTTTGGGACTGCTAGGCATAAAAAAACAGCAACTGTTTTATTTTAAGTTGCTTTTTTGTGTGATACTGTTTTTTCTATTTATGCTGTAAAGAAACGAAGTATGAAATACAATTTCACATCATTTTTATTTGGTGCTAAACACCGAGTGTATTACCCATGCTGGGCCAATTAATAAGAATTGTAAATCTTTAATGAAAGATGGTTTTTTACCTTCAATTTTGTGCCCATAAAACTGACCAATCCAACCTACGGTGAATACAATTATAGAAAACCAAACTAACGACACATATTGGGATACTAAATAATTTCCGATGAGACAAATAGCAGTAAAAAAGGTCATTTTTATCCCCATTACTAAGGAGAGCCTAAAGTAAAAAAACAAAACAAATAGCAATATAACAAAAGCCCAATTGGCAAGTACCGGATTTAGTGAGGCTAGTGGAGATAAAACACCACTCGGGATACTCATGAACAAACCAAACACCGAAAAAAAGATAAGAGGTACACAGATATAATGAATCTTTTTATTGGTCAGGTTCTTGTGGCTTACGCTATATTCTTCAAACCATTCTGCTAGTGTTTTCATAATTTATTTTTTACTAAAGTAATAAATAAATTAGATTTTGCTTCGATATTTTATTTTTTCACTTTAGCTTTCGGATTGCCGTAACTGTTTATAGCAGTGCTGAATGAGGGATAGAAAGGGAAATCCTTTTTTGCGTTTTCTTCGCAAAAAAGATTGTACTGTATAGCCCGACCCGCTTTTTTTGCGGGGCATTCCCAAAAATTAATTTTTAATCTCGATAGGTATCAAAAAGGTATTGAAGCGTTTCAGGAATATTATTGGCTTGCATTTCAGGATACGTAATTTTCATGTTTAACCAGTTTGAGATTGTAATGTCAAATTCTTTATCCACAGTATATACCACGGGAACTCCAAGTTTTTTTAATGCTGCTGCGTTACATTCTTGCTCGTAATGATTGCGAATTGGTATACTCAATACTTTCTTCTTGAGGTATAGTGCTTCGGCTGGAGTTTCAAAACCGCCGCCCGTAATAATTCCGTCACAAGTAATGAGACTCTTATTGAATTGTTTTTGGTTAACGGGATAATAGGTAATGTTTTGAATGGTGTGTTTGTGAGTTACGCTACTAAGGAACCAATGAAATGTTACATCGTGTAACTTATGAAATGCTTTTTCGAGGCAGTCTTGGTCAAATGATGGTAAATAAACGGTGATATGTTGTAAATTTTTGGGACTGGCTTCAATTATTTTGTCCTTGATCATGGGAGGCCTTATGAAGCTGTCGTAGTTTTCAAAGTGCAAGCCAATGTTTTTAGGAGCTTTAGCATAATGCTGTAAAATGAGCTCGCCCATGATGTTTTTTTTATCGGGTCTGGGAGTGTTTTTAGAAAGGAAACTGGCTTGATGTCCCAATTGAACCGAATGTACGTTTTGCATTTTACAGGCTAGTGAAGTGATGGCGTCAAAATCATTGATGACAACATCATAGTCTTTAAGTGGCAGTGCATCAGCGTCTTTGTAGATTTGGCGTGGTTTGATATTTTTTGTGATGTTCCAGTAATCGAGTCCACCGCACTTGCTGTAGTACAAGCTGCAGCCATTGCTTTTATATCGAATAGGTATTTTAAGATCTAAGCTAGCATTGTTGCCACTCAAGAAGAAATCTACTGTGCCGTATTGAAGTAAATAAGGGTATAATTGTGTGGCTCTACTGATGTGACCGTTTCCTGTGGCTTGAATGGCATAAAATATTTTCATATTGTTTTTTTGGTTGCGAAAAATAGAGTCTTTTTACTAATTCATTTGTGCTAAGTTGACTTTGTGGCAAGAACTTTGTTTGTGAATATGTAGTATGAATATCATTTCATTTAATATCTAGCTAAAGTAATAACAGCATGTTATGGGAAAGTTTTTTTAAGTTTTCCATTTCATTATACTTTTAGTTGCAATGTTGGCTCATAATCTTTTCACATCCTTATATAAATTTCTTATTTTTGAAAAATGAAACAAATTCTTTATTCTTTTTTATTGCTACCAATGATGATGTGGTCTCAATCCAATTTTGAAAAAGCAGAGAAACTTTTCAAGGAAGAAAAATACAGTCAGGCAGAAGTTCTTTTTGAAGGTATTTTGAAAACCAATCCTTCTGATACTAAGGTTATAGAATACTTGGGAGATATTGCGGGTCAATCTAAATCATGGGACAAAGCGATAGTATATTATAAAAAGCTCAAAGTGCTTAAGCCATCAGAGGCAGATTATTATTATAAATATGGTGGTGCGCTAGGAATGAAAGCGAAGACAGTGAATAAGTTTAAAGCGCTTGGAATGATTGATGAGGTTAAATCTTCATTTGAAAAAGCCATTGTATTAAACCCAAAGCATATTGACTCCCGATGGGCATTGATAGAATTGTATATTCAGTTGCCTGGAATTGTTGGCGGAAGCGAGTCTAAAGCGATTAAATATTCAAATGAATTAGCAAAATTATCACCTGTAGACGGCTACCTTTCAAGAGGGCATATTGATGAATATTTTGAACGATACGTTGCTGCAGAAAATCAGTATAAAAAAGCCATTCAGGCGGGTAGTACAAAAGTGGGTTCCCAAAAATTAGATAATTTATACAAACATAAATTAAAGAAAACATAATAATCTCACTCCGTTATTTGGCTGTGGCCAATGAGTAAATAAAATTCAGAAAAATATAAATATGGAAACTAAACATCCAAATTCTAACCCATCGGTATTAAGTTCAAATACATCTAACCATCTTCATTTTATAGCAATAGGAGGTAGCGCCATGCATAACTTGGCACTTGCTTTGCACAACAAAGGATATAAAGTTACAGGTAGTGATGATGCAGTTTTTGAGCCTTCAAAATCTAGGTTAGAAAAAAAAGGATTACTTCCGCAAGAGATGGGCTGGTTTCCCGAAAAAATAACACAAGATATAGAAGCAATTATTTTGGGTATGCATGCCAAAGCGGACAATCCTGAATTACTGCAAGCACAAGCTTTAGGGTTAAAAATATATTCTTATCCAGAATTTTTATATGAGCAGTCAAAAAATAAAACCCGCGTAGTGATTGGTGGTTCTCACGGAAAGACAACCATTACCTCAATGATCTTACACGTAATGCATTATCATAATATTGCTGTAGATTATATGGTAGGAGCACAACTCGAAGGTTTTGATACGATGGTACATCTGACCGAAGAAAATGATTTCATGGTACTTGAAGGAGACGAGTATTTGTCATCACCTATAGACAGGCGTCCTAAATTTCATTTGTATCAGCCTAATATTGCTCTAATTTCAGGTATTGCTTGGGATCACATAAATGTTTTTCCGACATACGAAAATTACGTAGAGCAATTTGAAATTTTTATTGATAAAATTACTAACGGTGGCATATTAGTATACAACGAAGACGATGCCGAAGTGAAGCGCGTTGCTGAGGCTGCAACTAATCCGATCCGTAAATTAGCGTACGCTACACCACAATATACAGTTAATGATGGAGTAACACTTTTAGAAACTCCAGAGGGAGACATGCCAATTGAAGTTTTTGGAGCGCACAATTTAAATAATTTGGCTGGTGCCAAATGGATTTGTCAAAACATGGGTGTTGATGAAGCTGATTTTTACGAAGCAATTGCTAGTTTTAAAGGTGCAAGCAAACGACTAGAGAAAATAGCCGAAGGAAAAGGAAAAGTAGCCTACAAAGATTTTGCACACTCACCAAGTAAAGTAGCAGCCACAACTAAAGCAGTAAAAGAACAGTACCCAAGTCGTACATTAGTAGCCTGTTTAGAATTGCACACCTACAGTAGCTTGAATGCGGAGTTCTTAAAAGAATATGAAGGAGCGCTGGAATATGCTGATGTAGCAGTTGTTTTTTACTCCCCTGATGCTGTAAAAATCAAACAACTTGAAGAAGTAACTTATGATCAAATAGCAAAATCTTTTAACAGAGAAGATTTGATTATTTATACCAATCCACAAGATTTTAAAGACTATTTGTTTAATCTTGATTTAGACAATTCAGCTTTGTTGTTGATGAGTTCTGGAAATTATGGCGGATTAAATTTTGATGAGGTCAAAAATCTAATGCAGTAATAAACTTTAAGGCGCCATTATTAAGGCGCCTTTTATTTTTCATATTGATAGTGTCCTACTATTTTGTATTTAAATAAACAGTCTTCTAGTACTTGACCTGACCCTACGTTATGTACAAGTAGTGGACGCATGCCGTCACTCGTTTTTTTATGAGTTACAATACCTATGTGAGGAAGTTTTCCGTTAATTATCCAAGTTACAATAGCACCTGTTTTATAATCTTGAGCTTTATCTGATACTAGTAGCTTTCTACCTTTTCTTTCAAAGAAAACCTCTAAGTTTGGAACTCTTCTTTGATCTATATTTGTATCAGTCCTTTTCATGCCCCATTTTTTAAGGTTGGGATATTTAGAAAAATTAGTTTTCATATCTTCATGTACTTCTTTTTGTAAATCAATATTCAATTTTCTGTAGGCTCTAATGACTACATCCGTACAAACTCCTTTGTTTTTAGGTACATCTCCTTTAGGATAGGGCATGGATTTATAAGTTGGATCATAGATAATATTGGGGTTTACAATGGATAAAGCCGCTTTTGAAAGTCGTGTTTCAAACAATAGATTTGTCTCTTTAGGTTGCGCTTTTGAATCAATAGTAAAAAGTGCTGTAAGAATTATAATTAAATAAATAGCTTTCATATTTTTATCTTTAATTAAAATAACGTTATTTTTACTTTTGTATTACGCTTAATTTTAAAAAGTTACGACTTGGAACAAACTAATTTTCCCATCACAAATTGGTCCGAAGATGATAGACCACGTGAAAAATTGATGCTCAAAGGTAAAAGTGCTCTTAGCGATGCGGAGTTGATAGCTATATTGATAGGATCGGGTAGTCGGAATGAGTCCGCTGTTGATTTAAGCAAACGAATTTTATCCAGTGTTGACAATAATTTAAATGCATTAGGAAAATTATCCTTAGCACAATTAACCACTTTTAAGGGAATTGGTGAGGCAAAAGCAATTGCAATTATTGCGGCTCTTGAATTGGGTCGACGACGTAGAGCAGAGGATACTGTGGAGTTAAAAAAAGTAACCTCAAGTAAAGTGATTTTTGAAATCATGCAACCCGTAATAGGAGAGCTGCCACATGAGGAGTTTTGGATTATTTTTTTGAATAACTCTAATAAAATTATTGCCAAATCTCAACTGAGTAAAGGAGGTATTACCGGGACACTTGTTGATGTACGAATCGTTTTTAAAACAGCTCTTGAAAATGGCGCAACAGCCTTAATTTTATGTCATAACCATCCTTCAGGAACACTTGTGCCCAGTGATGCAGACAAACACATTACCAAAAAATTAAAACAAGCTGGAGAAAGTTTAGAAATAAAAGTACTAGATCATCTTATAGTGACTGAAAACAGTTATTTTAGCTTTGCCGATGAAGGCATAATTTAATTACAAATTATGAAACAAAAATTAACGGATGTTTTTTTTGACCTAGACCATACATTATGGGACTTTGATAAAAATTCAGAACTTACTTTCAATACTATTTTTAAAAACAATCACCCTGATGTTGATGCTAAGCTATTTATTGATAAATATGTGCCTATAAATCAGGAATGTTGGAAATTATATCAGTTTGACAAAATTACGCATGAGGAATTGCGTTATAACAGATTGAAACATTCTTTTGATGCTATTGATTACTCCATTTCGGATGCTCAAATCAATAAAATCTCTGATGAATACATCAAACTTTTACCAGATAGTAATCATTTATTTGACGGAACATTTGAAATTTTGGAGTATTTAAAGCCAAAATATAACTTACATATCATTACAAATGGCTTTGCCGACGTACAATCTAGAAAAATGTACAACGCAAAAATTGAAAGTTATTTTCAAACGATTACAAACTCTGAAATGGCTGGAGTAAAAAAACCTAATCCAGGTATTTTTAATTATGCACTTGCGCGAGCTAATGCAGCTGTTACATCTAGTATCATGATTGGAGATAGTTATGAAGCGGATGTTCAAGGGGCTCTTAATGCTGGATTAGATGCTATTTTTTTTAATGAAAATAGTATGGAAGTCGATGGCAATGTTAAACAAATTAACCATTTATTACAACTTAAAAATTTTTTATAAGATGAAAAAAATAGCAGTAAGCATTTTACTTTTATTCGTAACTATTTCTTTTGGACAAACGGTAAACAATTATAAAGCGGTAATTGTACCCGTAAAATATGAATGGTTAAAGATTGAAAATCAATACCGACTAAATACTTTAACAAAGTTCAATCTAGAGAAAGCTGGATTTACAGTTTTTTATAATAAAGAAACTCTACCTATTGAATATAGCAACAGGTGTGATTTACTCTTTGCAAACGTTGAAAAAGAAAATGGTTTTTTAATTTCTAAACTTTTTATAACACTAAAAGATTGTAATGACAGGCTTGTTTTTAAATCAGAAGTAGGTAAAAGCAGGGATAAAGATTATAAAGCAGCGTATAATGAAGCTTTAAATGAAGCTTTTAAATCGGTAAATGCTTTAAAATATAAATATAGTGGAGTTCCAGAAAAACAGGAAAATAACCAGACAAATTCAGTAATGGTGACACAAAGTGGACAAAAAACAGTTGGAAGCCCAGATGCTTCAACCCTTGTTTCTAGCTTGCCAACATCTGTAGATTCAGCTGATCTTTTGTATGCTCAACCTACTGCAACGGGATATCAATTGATTGACAAAACACCAAAAGTAGTCATGAAATTATTAAAAACTTCTCAGCAGAACTCATTTATTGCTATTAAGGGTGATATTCAAGGTTCTTTAATTTTAAAAGAGAACCAATGGTACTTTGAATATTATAAAAATGATGTATTGGTTTCAGAAAAAATAAATGTAAAATTCTAGAAAATAAAAGTGTTTCTTAATCATAGAAAAGCCTTGATTCGTCAAGGCTTTTCTGTGAAATTTAATATCCATATTTATCTTTCCAGCGGTTTTTTAAAAATTCCCTAATGGTATTTTCTCTCGAATTATTCCCAGGTACATAAATTGGAGTATTGCTCAAATCATCAGGTAAAAATTCTTGTTCTGCAAAATTATTAGCGTAATCATGAGAGTATTTGTACTCCTCACCATAGCCTAGTTCTTTCATTAATTTGGTTGGCGCATTGCGTAAATGAATCGGCACTGGTAAATCTCCCGTTTGTTTCACTAGTTGTTGTGCAGTACCTATAGCTAAGTAGGATGCATTACTCTTTGGAGATGTGGCAAGATACACTGCACATTGACTCAAAATGATTCGGCTTTCCGGATAACCTATAGTAGCCACTGCTTGAAAAGTGTTGTTGGCCATGATAAAAGCAGTAGGATTTGCGTTTCCAATATCTTCGCTACTTAATATGAGCATTCTTCTGGCTATAAATTTTACATCTTCACCGCCTTCAATCATTCGGGCTAACCAGTACACAGCTCCATTAGGATCGCTACCACGAATAGATTTTATAAATGCCGATACAATATCATAGTGCTGTTCTCCTGTTTTGTCATAAAGCACCGTATTTTGTTGTACAACTTCAAATACACGATCGTTAGTAATGATAATTTTGTCATCAAGAGATGCATTTACCACAAGTTCAAAAACATTCAATAATTTCCTGCCATCACCGCCCGAAAGCCTTAATAAAGCTTCTGTTTCTTTGAGCTCAATATTTTTTTGAGACATCAGTACGTCTTTCTTCATGGCACGTTCCAGTAAGGTCTCTAAATCTATTTTTGTAAACGGATTCAACACATAGACTTGACATCTTGACAGTAAGGCGGGAATTACCTCAAAACTGGGGTTTTCAGTTGTAGCGCCTATAAGGGTAACCCAGCCTTTCTCTACCGCAGCGAGTAAGGAATCCTGCTGCGATTTACTAAAGCGGTGAATCTCGTCAATAAATAAAATAGGATTTTTGGCTGTAAACAATCCGCCACTCTGTTTTGCCTTTTCAATAACTTCCCGGATGTCCTTAACTCCAGAATTAATAGCGCTTAAAATATAAAACGGACGTTTAGATTCCTGAGCGATAATTTGTGATAAGGTTGTTTTTCCAGTGCCTGGTGGTCCCCAAAAAATTAATGATGGGATTATTCCTTTAGCAATTTGCTGTGTCAATGATCCATTTGGCCCTACAAGATGAGACTGACTCACATAATCATCCAGTTTTTGAGGGCGTATTCGTTCTGCAAGTGGTGCTTCCATTTTCTTAATTTGGTTGACTGTAACTAGCTTTTTATGGGTGTAAAATTACAGCTTTATTTGTAGCTTTTTCCAGCTGTACATTCTATCTTTTAAATCTTGTAAAAAAACAAGATCTAAAAGGATGTCATTTCCATCTGGGCTAGGGCGTGTTACTTTATGAAATATTGACTTTATCATGACAAAATTACATCTTAAGTTTTTTGGTTGCATTTTTGTACTTTGATCATATTCGTTAATATGAATTAGCTTTTTAGATCAATCGAGTCAACATCTATGGACAAACATTTCAAGTTTACAAACTCAGTTCTATTATTTCCATTTTTTAGTGTAGTACTATTGTGGTTTGTTTATTGGTTGCAAATAAAATTTGACTTTGATTTTTATCAAAATGGTATCTATCCCCGAACTTTTTCAGGACTTCAAGGTGTTTTTTTGAGTCCATTCATTCATGGTGATGTAGAGCATTTGTACAATAATAGTATACCGCTGTTTATCTTGCTTGCAGCTTTGCAATTTTTTTATGCAAAAGAGTCTGTTCCTGTTGTTGTATTCGGGATCATTCTATCAGGAATGATAACATGGTGCATCGGTAGGGAAAGTTATCACATAGGTGCGAGCGGATTAATTTACGTGTTGTTTAGTTTTATTTTTTTCAAAGGAATCCAAACCAAAAATCAAAGACTTGTTGCCCTATCACTTACAGTCATTGTTATTTATGGTGGATTAGTATGGTATGTTTTTCCAAGTCCCGAGATTGTAACTGAAAAGTCAATTTCTTGGGAAGGTCATTTGGGTGGTCTTATTTCAGGAATTGTATTGTCTTTCCTTTATGATACCCCTCAGTTAAAGAAGCCTATAAAATACGATTGGGAACACCCGGATTATGATGCTTCGCAAGACAAATTCATGCAACGGTTTGATGAAAAAGGAAATTTTGTCAATTTACCCGTTGCGGTTCCTATTGAGCAATCTCCAATCTATGAGTATTATACGTCTAGTGTACCCGTGCAATATGAGTTGATTCCAAAAAAAAAAATGAGTTAAAACTATAGTTTCAACTCATTTAAATTTTAAAAATATTTATTGCGTTAAGATCGTTGTCTAACAGCTTCATATAAAAAGGCACCACACGCTACGGAAACATTTAAGGAACCAATTGTCCCAAACATTGGTAGCTTTGCTTTTTCATCTACAATTTTCAATACAGATGGATTTACACCTCTGTCTTCTGATCCCATAATAATTGCAACAGGTTCGTTCAAAGAGATGTCATATATGTTTTGCTCCGTCTTTTCTGTAGCAGCAATTGTTTTAATTCCATTGGCTTGCAATAAAAATATAGCATCCTTAATGTGTTCAACTTTACAAATTGGAATATTAAAAACGGCTCCAGCAGATGTTTTTACGGTATCTCCATTCACAGGCGCCGATCCGGCTTTTTGAACAATGATTCCATTTACTCCAGTACATTCAGCAGTTCTGATGATGGCTCCAAAATTTCTAGCATCTGAAATCTGATCCAGAATCAAAAACAATGGTTTTTTACCGTTTTCAAGTACCGTATCTATTAAACTTTCCAAATCAAAAAATGAAATAGGAGAGATAGTAGCCACAGCTCCTTGGTGGTTATTTGGGGTTAATCTATTTAGCTTTTCAACGGGTACGTATGAGAAATTGATGTTTCCACGTTTCATCACTTTCATCAAGTCTTTCATTAGTTCGCTACTTGCTTCCTTTTGAATATATACTTTGTCTACTGTTGCGCCAGATTGTATAGCTTCGATTATCGCTCTAATCCCAAATATTTGATGTTCTTTTTCCATAGTGCAAATATATAAAAAAAAACCACCCCAAAAAATGGGATGGTTTTAGTATTAAATCAAAACCTGCTTATTGATGTACAGGAGTTTTAGTCACAATTGGTGGTACTGGACTTGGTGTGTTTGGATTAGCATTTATCTCTACTTGTGGATATAAAAAGCGTTGCGGACTTCCTGCTTTTCCTGTTTTTAATTGAATTTGTGCGGTATTATTAGACCTTCCGAAATCATTAAAGCTTTCGAAACTTCCCATGAAATAAATATATCTTTCTTGAAAAATTTCTCTTAATAGTGCATTTTGATCAGTTAAAGAATTTCCAGAATTGTTTTCTATTCCACCAGCAAGAAAATCTGATGATACATAAGGATCGTAATTAAACGTTTCTGACTCATAACCTGAATTTGAAATACCTATTGAATAGCCAGTATCTAATAAAGCTCTGTAAGTGTTGTAGGAAGATAAGCCTGTCGTAAAAGAACTTCTTGTATCAACTTCTGCTATTATTAATAGCATTTCTCCGTATGTTACCATTGGTAGCCCTGAATCACTTCCAAATTTACCGTTTGTACCACCGTAATCCCCTCCGTAAATATTTAAAGAATATGGAGAAAAGTATTCTTGATTGTAGCAAAATGCAAAGCGCGCATGTTCGTCAGTTTTTGCATTTCCTCTGTAAATTGTTGTTGATGGATCTAATAATCTTGCGCCATAACTATCGCCAGACATATAATCATCTCTTTGGTAAACTAGGAAATCATAAAATGGATTGAAACTTTGACCACTTGAGTTCCCAAACTTTGCAATTAAATCATCTGAAGGACCTGACATTCCTAGCAAGGCATTTGCTTTTGCTTTTGTATAATCCTTAATATGAAGGTAGTATCTTGCTTTTAGTGAGTAAGCTAGTTTTAACCATTTCGCAGTATTACCAGCGTAGTAAAGGTCTTTATCAGCTGGAATTCCTTTACCAGTAGTTGCTTTTAAATTAGTTATAGCTTTATCCAATAAAGTTTGCAAACTAGTATATATAGCTAGTTGAGAATCATACTTTGGCGTTAAATTTTTACCAGTAATGTCAAGTTCACTATATGGTGCATCTCCCCATAAAGAAGTAACCGATCCCATTGCATGAGCTTCAATAACTTGTGCTGCACCAGCTAATCTAGGATTTAACTCTTTTTCTGCTTTTAAAGAAGTTATTTTTGCATTTGTAATACAATTTACATAGGCATTATTCCAACTATCATCAAAAGTGGATGCTGTTGACAGGTTCCAATCGTTTAATGCTACATATTGTCTATTTTCACCATTTGCTTGATTCAACCAAATCATAACATCTCTTGTATTTGAGCTAGTCTGAAAAAATTGATCAGCTAAGAGTATTCCTTGAAACAAATTTTTAGCATCTGAATCTGTAATTAAATCTGGGTCAACATTATAATCTGATACATAGTCTGTACAACTAAATAACGTAGATGCTATGAAGCATAGACTAATTGACTTTATAAATATATTTTTCATGTTTTAGAATTTTAAGTTAACGCTAAATATTAATGATTTAGTGTTTGGAGCATTGAAGTATTGTAATCCTCGTCCATTTGATCCACCTGTAAGGTTTGTCTCTGGGTCTTGACCTAAATCAGCTTCAGTCCACAACCATAAATTTCTTCCTGTAGCTGTGAATGTAATATTATCAACACCTAGATTTTTCTTGCTTAAATTTAAATTGTAAGATAAAGAAAGTTCTCTCCATTTAATCCAAGATGCTGATTTAACAAACTGTTCTCCAACTGGTCCGAAACCACCTCCAAGAGATTGGTACCAAGACTGATCTAACAACACAGGTCCTGCACCAAAGTCTCTTAAATTACCCCTTACTGTTCCTGGCGCAATAGTTTGTCCAGCATAGTTTACAGTAGGCGTGGTTAAAGTAACTTCGTTTGCAGTTTCTATAGTTTTACCGAAGTTGTTTAAAGCTCCGCTTGTTCCGTCCCATAATTGACCTCCTATTGAAGCATCAAATAAAGTGCTTAATTTGAATCCTTTATAAGTGAAAGATGTACCAATAGCACCTCTCCAGTCTGGATTAGGATCTCCGATAATTCCCTCGGATTCAGCTGCTGTTGGGAATCCATTAGCGTCTAATATTAATTCTCCAGTAGTATTTCTGTCAAATTTACCTCCCCAAAGTACTCCTAATGGTTGTCCTAAAACTGCACGAGAAGAAGATCCAGTAAATCCGTTAAGGAATAAAGAACTTGTTCCATCTAGTTTAGTCACCTTATTACGGTTAGTACTCCAGTTTCCAAAAAGATTCCATTTGAATGCTGAACTTGAATTTAATAAGTTTACATCAAACTCTACCTCAAAACCTTTATTTTCAATAGTTGCAAAATTGCCATAAAGGGTGCTGTAAGTTGAACTTCCGTTTAAAGGAACGTTAACTAATAAATCTTTGGTTTCATTAGAGTAATAAGTGGCGTTAATTGTAAGTGCTTTAAAGAATTGCAAGTCAAGACCTGCTTCCATTTCTGTTTTGATTTCTGGTCTTAAATTTTGGTTACCACCCGTTCCTGCTTGTTGGAAAGATCCATTGTATGCTCCTGAATCATAAGCTGGTCCATAACCTTCTGCGCCCAAGGCTGAATTAAAATAAGTTGTTCCAGCATAAGGTCTTGGAATTGATGCTATTTGTCCAAAAGTAGCTCTTAATTTACCGTCGGTTAAAATTTCACTTTCAAAACCATTAGTGAATTTGTATCCTAGTTCAGCTGTTGGATAGAAATACACTTTTAAGTTTGGATCATATGTTGAAGAAGTTTCAAATCGTCCGCCTAAGGTCAAGAATAAATAATTTTTGTAATCAAATGCAGTAGAAAAGTATGCCCCACTTAATTTTGAATAGGTTCTGTCTAAGAAAGTTGTTTTATCTACTAGCAATGCATTATCATAAGAAAAGCCTTTAGAATCAGTAATGAAATTTTTGTATGAACCTCCTCTTTGATCATAATTTGTTTGAGAAAAGTTAATACCTGTCAAATATGATAAGCCAACATTTTCTGTAATTTTAGTATCTCCTAATGCTATTATATCAGCATTAAATGATTGATAGTCCGTTACGCTTTCATTTGCTCTACCATTACCTGCGTTCTCGGCTGAGTTCATCGGGAACATAGTGATTCTTTGATCGCTATATCCATCTAATCCTAGTCTAGCTAATACAGAAATCCAAGAAGTAAAGTTATGTTTTAATTCAAATCCACCTATATATCGGTTTACTGTATTTGGGTTTTTTTGTACGTCAGTTGTCCAAAGAGGGTTATTGTAACTTGGATTTAAATCTGTAGCAAATGTTCCTACATCTTGTCTATAAGCTCTGTGACTATTGAGTTGAGCTGAGCCATTAGCTTGTATATTTGTTCCTATGAAATCTCTGTTATCAAAATCAGAGGGTGATCTATATAGTCCTAAATATAAACCACTTGTGTTTGATCCAGTTTGAATTCGATTAGAATTTACAGATGAATAGCCAAATTTAGTTTTAAAAGAAGTTTTATCACCAATTTTTGATTCAGAAGTAAAGTCGATGCTAGTTCTTTCATAATCGGAGTTTCTTATAATACCTTGTTGGTTTGTATTACCTAATCCTAAATAAAAGTTAGTGTTTTCTCCACCTCCGCTTATACTTATGTGATTATCAAGTAATAGTCCATCGCCAATTACAGCATCCATGTTTGATTTTTGAAAATTATCAGTACTTTTCTTTCCTCCTGCAGCTATGGGATAAATTTTTCTTCCATCATTAGTTACGAAATATTGGCCAGTTGTGTTGAATACGTCGCTTCCCCCTATTCTGGATGCTATTTTATCACCATAGGAGTTAGCATTATTTCGTGTCCAAACACCATTTGTACCTTGGCCAAATTTGTCTTGTAATTTCATTTCAACATTTACCTTGTCAAAAGAAACAGTGGAATTAACGTCTACTGAAATTTTTCCTTTTTTTCCTTTTTTGGTCGTTATTAAAACTACACCATTCGCAGCTCTGTAGCCCCAAAGTGCTGCTGCTGATGCACCTTTAAGCACTTGAACACTTGCAATGTCATTTGGGTTAATATCGTTCAGTCTGCTTTGTTGTCCTACACCATCTACACCGCTTCCAATTTCGTCATTAGAAACAGGCGTACCGTCTATTACAAACAATGGTTGTGTTGAGCCTGTAATTGAGTTTTGGCCTCTAATTTGTATGTATGCCCCTGATCCTGGATCACCTGAATTAGAAACAATAGCTACACCTGAAGCTTTTGCTGAAAGTCCTTTTATCAAAGAGGTTTCTCCAGACTTTGCTATTTCACTTCCTTTTACTTTTGAGAAAGATGATGCTTTTTCGTTTCTTTTTACCTCAATCCCCAAAGTGTTGATAACTACATTTTCTAGTTCCATCGCAGAACCAGTCAATTTAACATTAATTGTTGCTGATTTCGCAAGAACTTCCTGTGTGTTCATGCCGATAAAGCTAAAGACCAAAATTTGGTTAGCATTTACTTTGATCACGAATTTACCATCATAATCAGTTTGTGTTCCAGTTTTTGTCCCTTTCACTAATACACTAGCACCTGGTAAAGGTAGTCCTGCATTGTCTGAAACGACACCTGAAACAGTTCTTTCTTGCGCAAAAGTAATTTGCGCTATTAGTACTAATAAAAGCACTAGTAATCCATTAAACTTTAGTTTCATTTTTAATTGTTTTGATTAGTTAAACAAAACTCTTAATTTTTTGTTAACTATCCTAATAAAATTGATATAATTTATCTTTTATCATAATTTATTGTTGTTTGTATTGCCTTATGTGTACTTGTAAGTATGTTATTTTGGTTTATATAGTTTCTAATTATATTTATGACGGTTGCGTTTGAAATTATATAGGTAAAGAGTAATGATTTGTGAAAGGATTGGTAATTTTATTATTTTTTGTTATGATTAACTTTTGAATGAAATATGATAGTAACTAATTTAGCTTCTCTACTTGCTTTAGTTTGTATTTTTGTTTGGCAGTATTACGCTGTAGATCTTGCGGTCCCTATTTTTTATAATTCCTAATTTAAACTATATTATTTTACCGTTAGTTGTGATTTTTGATGAAGTAAGATATTTTATCTTTTGCTTTTCTTCTAATTTGAGTTGCTATTAATGTAGTGTAGGAGTCTGGTAGTGACAATTATAAAAAAAAACCACCCCATTTTTTGGGGTGGTTTTCAATCTGTTAAAATGTGATAGTAATGATGTTGTGATGTAATTAAAAAAGGCTGTCTTTTCAGACAGCCTTTTTTATAATCAAAAGATTTAATTACGGTACATACCAAAATGGACCTTGAGTTGTAATTTGAGCCGATGTTAAAATTGGCACATTTCCAGAGTTAGCATTGTACTCTGATAAAGGATAGATTAGTCTCTTTGGTCTACTTGGTTGTAAATTAAAACCATTAATAGAACCTGGAATCACAGGAAAACCTGTACGTGTATAGTTGATGTAATTTTCAACACCGTGTATTCCACTTAAAGCAATCCATTTTTGAGTCAAAATGGCTTGGATTTTGTTTGTACTTGCAGTCCAACCAAAATTAGGTGTAGCATCAATATCAGTCAAATAAGTTCCTATTGTAGCTCCTAAATATGTGAAAGAAGCTTGAACACCTTCATTGAATAAAGTTTGTGCAGAACCCGTTAAGAAACCTCTTTGTACAGCTTCAGCTTGAAGAAATTTACTTTCTGAAAGTAGCATCAATACTCCAGCTCTAGCTGATCCAAGATCGTTGGCAGGTTTATTTCTATTTCCGTTTGGACCCGCTATTCCTTGTCCAAATCTTGAAGTTGGGTTTGTATCATTGTTTTGTCCAGGTAGTGGTTTTTGTCCTTGGTCCGTACCCACTACTTTTCCGCCTACAAGATTCCATATTCTTGCTCTTCTTGGATCAACAACACCTGCTGTTGGCCCGCCTGTCGCTCCATTTAATACATCAGCAAAATGTTTTGAAGAAGTGAAAAAAGTATAGGTTGTATTCGTTGTAGAACCTGCTGCGTCTCTTACAAATGAACCAAAGAATGGATTCTGTTTGTCATTGTTAGCAGATGAATATCCTGGATTGATTAAAACATCGCTTGATACAAAATTGTTTAGAGCTTGTAATGTAGCATATTTTGAATTCAAATAAGTTACTGTAGCAGGATCTGTAAGTTTACTTTGTCTAAGTAAAATTCGTAACTCAATTGTATTTGCTAATTGTAGCCACTTGCTCATATTTCCGCTAAATATAACATCTGTTGAAACAGTTTCTGCTGTAGCTGATGGATTTTGGATTAAGGCACGCGCATCTTCTAATTCTTTGATCAGCTCTTTGTAAATAACAGCATCATCTGTATAAGCTGGTGTCAAATTTTGTTGTCCTTTAAATGCATCAAAGTATGGTGAATCACCATATAAATCTACAATATATTGAACATAGTGTGCTTTCATAATTTTAGAGATAGCTACGTAATTCTCTTGATTAGGTAAGTCAGTTTCGATTATTTTTTGAAAGTTTGATACGTTACGGTATAAACCATCCCAAATAGCAGCATAAGTATTATTGTCAAAATTATACGAATATTCTACTTGTAATGGGTTTGTAAATTGGTAAATATTACCACCCCAAGCGTTGGTCATTACACTACCTAAACGGTTCATGTTTATAGCCTGTGTTCTGAATGTTTGTGCTTGTGCACCTGGTAAGATAAGTCTCGGTGGAAGTTCTGATTCCAGCGGACTATTTACGTTAGTGTTGTCAGCCAAGTAATCACTACAAGATGTCAGTGATACAGCTGCTACTGCTAGTATAAAAAATATTTTTTTCATTTCTTTTAATTAAAAAGTTAAGTTCATGCTACCACCAAAAGTTCTAGTGTTTGGATATTGTCCTGTGCCAGAATATCCTTGCCCATTACCATTGTTAGCTGTACTATCTGAAGCCTCAGGATCAGTATATCCTTTGTTGCTTTTTGCTAAAACTGTAAAAGGGTTTCTTGCATTTATACCAAATCTAAGTGATGTCAATCCAATTTTTTCAATAAATGTTGTTGGTACCGAATAGCTTAAAGAAAGTTCTCTCACTTTAAATGCGCTTGCATCAATTACATTGTGTTTTCCAGATCTACTTAATGTAGCATAGTAGTCAATAATACCATTAGCGTCATGACCTTTAGCTGTATATACAGATGTGTTAGGAGTATAAATTCCTGATCCTGGTGCTGTTTCAATTACAGAATTTGGTAAAATGAATCCAACTTCTCTGTCGAAACTTGCTGTTTCTTCTAAACGTCCTGGCCAAGTTAAGTCATATTTAGTTCCTGAAACTATTTGATGACCTGTTCTATAATCCATAACAGCAGATAATGTGAATCCTTTGTATGTTACCGTGTTTGATAAACCTAATATATAATCTGGAGTTGCTTTTCCTAAAATAGAGTTAGAAGAAGATCTTGTAGGCAAACCAAATTGATTAACGATTACGCTTCCATTTGCGTCTGTTACAAATGTTGTTCCTTTAATCAATGGGAACTCTTGACCAACTTCTGCAAAAATTCCTGTTCCAGTAAGTGCGTCAGAAAAAAGGTTGATTTCATTTGCGCCAGCTGCAAGTGAGTTGATTATAGATTTATTAGTAGAATAGCTAGCTCTTAAATTCCAAGAGAAATTTTCTGTTTTAAATGGTACTAATCCTAAATCGATTTCAAGACCTTTTGTGGTCATGTCACCAACATTTGATTGAGAAGTCGCTAATCCAGAAGCAGAAGATGCTGTGGCAGCAGTGATCAAATCTTTTGTATCAGAGATATAAGCAGATCCGTCAATTGTAATTCTGTTATTGAAAAGGCCAACACTTACTGAAGCTTCTTTTGTAGTTACAAATTCAGGTCGGATATTTTTATCAGTAGGTCTTTGATTAATGATATAAGATCCTAATTGACCATAAGGGAATCCAGTTGGGAATACACCTATTTCTGAAGTTGCATATGGTTGAATAGATGATGAGTTACCTACCTTAACAATGTTAGCAGAAAGTTTTAAATAATTTAAAGTTTCACTCTTTAATCCTTCAAAAGCTAATGTAGGAATAAATGAAACCCCAGCACTTGGATAGAAGAAGTTATTGTTTTCTCTTGATAATACTGATGTCCAATCATTTCTTCCAGTTAAGTTAAGAAACAAGTAATCTTTGTAACCTAAATCGATATTTGCTAGAACAGATGCACGATTTGATTTTTGAGATCTATTGTCAAGCGTTGATGGATTTGCAGGACTTAAAACGTTATTGATATGATACCATCCAGGTATGTCAAGATTTTGACCTCCTTGTGAAGTTATTCTGTAATTACGATCTTGCATATTACTTCCAACTAAAGCTTTCAAGCTGAAGTCATCATTTAATTCATAATCAAAATTCACTAATAAATCTCCATAATAAGTTCTTAAAGAAGATTGGCTTGCGTAAAACTCTGATGTTTGATTTCTATTTGCTCCAACTGCAGCTAGTGCAAGAGGTTCAGTGTATTGGTTAATGTGAGATTGTGCATCTCTATTAGTGAACTGTAAATTACCAGTGTAGCTAATATTGATGTTTTTATTTATTTCGTATTTTAAGGCAGCAATAGTGTTTACGAATGTTCTTCTTGCATCGTTACGATTGTTGTCAACAGTCCAGTAAGAATTTTTGAAATAGATGGTGTAATTTCCTTCGTTCCCTGAGTTTTTAAACATTTTCAAATCAATATTTCCTGCTGTTTGAATTAAGTCGTCTAAAAGATCTGGAGACGTTTCTGATGATTTTTGATATGAGTAGTTTACGTTACCGTCTATGCTAAATTTACCAATTTTTTTACCAGCTTTGAATAAGAAGCTATTTCTTTCTAATTGATCACCATTTACTACAAACTCTGTTTTTACTTTATTTGCAGAAAATAAAGCGTATGAATCTTCGCTACCAGCATTGATAGAGAAGCCATTTTGATAAGTAGTACCTGTTTGGTAAAAAGCTTTAACATTGTCCTTAATAAAAGAGTATGGTGCCTCAAATTCAAGTCCGTCTGCTTGAGCTAAACCTGTAGGTCTTACTACCCCATCAAATGGAAGTCCCCAAGATCCATTTTCATCTGGAAGATGAACTCCATCCCATCCTTGACCATATTTGTTTTGTGTTTTAGGCATGAATGAAATGCTTTCATAATCAATTGCCGAATTTACGTTAACTGTGATTTTTCCTTTTTGTTTTCCTTTTACAGTAGTTACAATTATTACACCATTAACTCCTTGCTCACCATAAAGGGCAGCTCCTTGCATACCTTTAATAACGTTCACATTTTCAATTAATTCTGGTGGTAATTGTTGTAATGCAGCTGAAGTAGATATAGAGTTGTCAATTACTACTAAGGCTTCATTGTTACCTGTTATAGATCTTGATCCTCTTAGTACAATTCTATTGGTCGCATTAACTCCATTACTACTTTTGTTTATTTGAAGACCTGAAACTTTACCTACTAAAGATTGTACAACGTTAGGGTTAGCAGCTTGTGTTAACTCTTTTGATGCAACAACTTGCGTAGATGATGTCAAAGCGTTTTTATTTCGCTTTATTCCTAACGCACCTACAACTACACCTTCTAGTTGTATTGAGTCATCTGATAATTTTACATTTACAGTAGTTGAACTTGCAGCTACTTCTTGAGTTTTCATACCAATGTAGCTAAACACTAGTACTTGGGTTGGACTAACTTTGATAGTGTAGGTTCCATCAAAATTACTCTGTGTTCCAGTTTTAGTTCCTTTCACTAATACACTCACGCCTGGTAAAGGCATTCCTGTATTATCAGAAACAGTTCCCGAAACAGATCTTTCTTGGGCAAATGTTATTTGCGCCACTAATACTAGAAGAAGTACTAGTAATCCATTAAACTTTAGTTTCATTTTTTAATATTTTGAATTAGTTTCACAAACGTCTTAATATTATCTTAACATTCCTAATAAAAAATTGTTTTAAAATGTTAAAGTTAGAATTTGATGTTGTAACTCAAATGTAGGATTCCGTTTTCAGTTTTAATTTTCTGAGAATTTAAAGCGCCACTTGCTAGTGCAATGCGTAATAATCCGTTTTTTGTTTGTGCACCAAAGCCTAGACCGAGGCCAATTAGTTGGTTGTTCCTTAATGAGTTGGGTGTGTTGTTTTTAAAATAAGCGAGATCTGCTATGGTGTGGATATAAAATTTGCTAGTCAATGTATAACGATATTCTGTTAAAAATGCAGATGTCCAAAATGCAGCAAGACTATTTTCTCGAAAACCTCGAACACTATTAAATCCTCCAAAGCGATGCAACTCATTTTCTAAATATTGAGAACTAGCTAGGTAATGATTTTGATTGTTGATATAGAATGAGTGTTTGGAATTAAGTTCAAAAAGGAGAATGTTTTTTATCTCTATTTGAATTTGTTTGGTCGGTTTTGGTTCTGGTTCTATCTCTGCTATTCTCTTGCCTGCTCCTAGCAAAGCAATAAAACCAAAACGTGGTATAAACCTATTTTTTCTGATGAAGAGATCTTTATTTTCATAACCTATTGTTAGGAAATTGTTATTAAATCCCGCTATGTTTGAGTTACCGTCTTGGATTACGCTGGACTGTGTGGAATGGTATCCTAACTTTATTTCAGAATTGTTTTTCAATCTATAATTTAACCCTAAAGTTGTTTTTGTATTTTGAAATGTAGTGTCTTGCCTGAAAATTTGTAAGTCTGTTTGGATTCCTATCGGAGAATTAAAAAGATAGGGTAAAGCTAAACTCGCTTTGAAAGTTTTTTGATCATTGCCGTCGCTTTTCCAAAAAATTTGTATTTGTTCTCCCTTAGTTAAAATGTTTTCAAGTTGAATGTCCAAGTAACCATTTAAGGTAAAACGATTTTCATTATTGCTAAAGCCGATAAACCCATCAAATGTATTCGAATTTTTCTTTTCTAGATACACATATACCTTGGTCGTATCTTTGGTTACTAAAAATTCAGGGTATTTTATTTGATTGACAAAGTTGAGTTTATTAAAATCAGAATGGATTTGTTCAAGACTTTTTAAATTAAATAGTTTGTTTTTATATTTTCGGTTTATTTGAGTGAGATGACCTCTTGGGAATTTATTTTTTCCTTCCTGTTTTATGACTATTGCATTGATGTTTCGGGTGGAGTTTTTTTGAATGTCTAATTCTGCAAGTAAAAGAGATTGCTTTCTTTTTATACTGATGAGTTTTACTTTTGCAAAAGCATATCCGGTATCTTCTAGAAGGTGTAGTGTATGATCTAGAAACGTCTCGATTTCTGAATAAGGTATTTCAATTGTTTTTTTTTGTAGTTTTAATAGTGTCACTGTTTCTAGATCCGGAATGGTGACGATAATTTTTTTTATTTGTTGTCCTAAATCAATTTTATTTTGAAAAGTAGAGTCGTTAATTTTATTTAGTTGAAATGTTTTTACTTCAATATAACCTATAAAGGAAGCTTTTTTGAGAAAGCCTTCTACTTCATGATTTATAGAACTTACATTTTTATGTTTGGTTTGGTAATTTAAGGAGTCTATTATTTTGGTTTCTTCTTTTGAATTCCCAATGATTTGTAATCGAAACTCTTGAGCGTTACATGTGCTTTCTAATATTAGAAATAAAAATAAAAGAAGTGTTTTTTTTTTATTGCTCATTGTGCAAATTTAGAGATACAAATATGAGATCTTTGTAATGATTTTCAAAGTTCTAAATAATCTAATTGAAAATTAATAGTTTAACGTTTGTAG